>QHTP01000014.1 GCA_003220855.1 Gemmatimonadota bacterium | reverse complement strand
GGCGGAGCGGTTCGAGGCCGATCGGTTTCGCACGCTCGCCGACCGCTACCGCAAGGGCGTGTTGCGGGCGCAGCGCTATGCGTTGCTCACGAGCCCGGTGAGCGAGGTGTTTGGCGGGGGAGTCATCGTGTTGATTTTCGCGGTCGGCACGCGACTCGCGCTCGGGCAAACCGCCGTCCTGCGACCCGAAGTGTTGATCGCGTTCATCGCGGTGGCGCTGCGCCTCATGTCTCCGGTCAAGTCCGTGGCCAACTACCCCACGGCGATGGCCGGCGCGCTCGCGGCCGCCGATCGCGTGTTCGAGGTGCTCGACCTCGCCGCCGAGGAAGGGGACCGGCCGGGCGAGGTGCCCGCGCGCTTTGAGCGATGCATCGAATACCGCGGCGTCACGTTCTCCTACAACGGCCAGGCGCCCGTGCTGCAGGGCGTCGACCTGGAGGTCCGGCGCGGTCAGGTGGCGGCGGTCGTGGGCCCGTCCGGGGCCGGGAAGACCACGCTGGTGGACCTGCTGCCGCGCTTCTACGAGCCGACGGGCGGCATGATCACCGTCGACGGCGTTCCGGTCACGCGGTTCACGCGCTCGAGCCTGCGGTCGCTCATGGGCATCGTGTCACAGGAGACCATCCTCCTGAACGATACGGTTTTCGCGAACATCGCCTACGGTCGCAGCGATTTCACGCTCGACCAGGTGCAGGCCGCGGCCCGCGCGGCCAACGCGCACGACTTCGTCTCGCAGCTCCCCGACGGCTACGACACGCTGCTGGGGGAGCGTGGCATGCGCCTCAGCGGGGGCGAGCGGCAGCGCATCGCCATCGCGCGGGCGTTGCTGCGGGACCCGCCGATCCTGATTTTGGACGAGGCGACGAGTGCCCTCGACATGGAATCCGAGCGCCTCGTGCAGGAGGCGATCGATCGCCTGATGGCGCACCGCACGACGTTCGTCATCGCGCATCGGCTCGCCACCGTGCAGCACGCCGACCTGATCGTCGTGCTCGCCGACGGGCGGGTGGTCGAGCAGGGAACGCACGCCACCCTGTACGCGGCGGGCGGGTTGTATCGACGACTGCACGACCTGCAGTTCCGGCCCTGACGTGCTCTCGGGGTTCACCATCGTCCGCAACGCGGTCACGCTCGACTACCCGATCGTGCCCGCGATTCGCTCGATCCTCGACATCTGCGACGAGGTCGTGGTCAACGTGGGGCGCTCGGACGACGCCACGCGCGACCTGGTCGCCGGGATCGGCGACCCGCGGGTACGCATCCTCGACAGCGTGTGGGACTTCTCGCGCGGCGGCGGCACGCTCTCGTTCGAGACCAATCGCGCGATGGCGGCCTGCGGCGGGACGTGGGGCGTCTACATCCAGGCCGACGAGGTGCTGCACGAGTCCGGCGCGGCGCTGATCCGCGAGCAGGTGCGCGAGTCGGACGGGGACGCGCGCGTCGAGGGGCTGCTGGTCGATTACCTGCACTTCTATGGCGACTTCCGGACGATCGCGACGGACCGTCACTGGTACCGCCGCGAAGTACGCGTCGTGCGGCTGGGCGGCGCGATCCATTCCTACCAGGACGCACAGGGCTTTCGCGTGGGGGCCGGGGAGCGGCGTGTCCGGGCGCGGGCCACGGGCGCACGGATGTTCCACTACGGCTGGGCGCGGCCGCCGCAGTCGATGCGCCGCAAGGTCGTCGCCGCGAAGGAGATCTTCACCGAGGTGGCGGACCGGTGGGAGCGCCGGGCTACGCTGGAGGCGCTCGACTGGACCCCGCTGTTGCGCCGGTTCGCTGGCTCGCATCCGCGCGTGGCGCAGCCGTGGATCGCTGCCCAACAGGCGGCGGCGACGGGGCCGGCCGTCGGCCCGCGACACTTCCGGCTGGCACACCTCCGGCTCTACCTGTCGCACTGGATCGAGCGCCTGACGGGCGTCCGCCCGTTCGAGTACAGGAACTACGTCGGCGTATGACGATGGGGCCGCGCTCGCCGTTTGCGGGACTGCGGGTCGTGCTGGTCGCGGCGTTCAACCGTCGCTATCACCGCAGCGGCCTCTCGCTTGCGTCCGCCCTGTCGTCGCTCGGCTGCGAGGTGCGCCCCTGCGAGGAGCGCCAGCGCGGCTGGAACTCCATCTTCCGGCGCGCGCTCGCCGACCGCCTCGCCGCCCGCCTGCACCACCACCCGGCCGACGTCGTGCTCGTTTTCAAAGGGACGCACCTCGATCCGGCGGACGTCGTGACGCTCAGGCGGCAGTTCGCAGGTCGCTGGGTCAACTGGTTCCCCGATGACCCGCACGACCACGAGACGTCCACTCGGCTGGCGCCCGCCTACGATTGCTTCTTCACCCACGACAGCTCCAGTCTCACGCGCCACCGCGCGGCGGGCGGCCGACCTCACTACCTCGCGTTCGGCTGCGACCCGGAGTACCTGCGGCCCCCGCCGGCTCCCTCGCACGGGACTGCGCCGCTCGGGTTCGTGGGCTCGCGCGATCCGGTGCGCGAGCGCGTGGTACACGCGCTCGACGATCTCGGTCTCGCCGTCTGGGGACCGGGATGGCCGCGGGGCGCCGTGTACGGAGACGCGTTCGTACGTGCGCTCGCGGGTGCCGCCGTGGGAGTGAACATCCACCAGCAGTTTGGGCCGGGCGGCGACCTCGTGCGCTACGGCGCGGGCGCCAACATGCGCGTGTTCGAGCTCGCCGTCGTGGGCACGCCCCAGCTCTCGGACGCGAAGGCCGATATCGCCCGCCACTTCACGCCGGACCGCGAGATCGTCCTGTACCGGACCGTCGAGGAATTGCGCGCGCGGGCGCGCGAGCTGCTCGCCGACGAGCCCGCCCGCCGGTCGCTCGCGGCCGCGGCCCGCGTGCGGGCGCTGCGCGAGCATACCTGGCGCCATCGCCTCGAGGAGCTGCTCACGGTGGCGCTCCGGTGAGACGCGTGACCGACAGCACGACCGCCTCGGTGGCGTGGTTATGCCCGGGGTTGATCACGTGCGCCAGCCGGTCTCCCAGGCTCGGCCGAACCGCGGTGAGCGACGCGAGCCGGGCGCCCAACGCGTGCTCCAGGAGCCGGGTGTCGGCAGGCACCGAGTCGCTGTAGAGAATCACGTAATTGGGCGACGGGTCCGCCGCGCGGGCCGTGGCGGCGTCGCGGGCGACGGCGTTGCGGTCTTCGAGCACGAACACCGGGGGCCGCGGCCAGCCGAGATAGTAGACGGGGACGGGGAAGGTGTAGGTGAACTCCGCGACCACGCGAGCACCGTGTCGCGACGCACGCCCGGTGCCTTCAGGATCCACCAGGCACTCGCGAGCAGCGGCACCTGGCACACCGCCTCTTCGAATTGGTGGACCGACGTGATGGGCAGGACGAAGAACGTGGCAGTCAGCAGGCCGACGAGCAACGCGGTGCATGGTCCGGCTCGCCGTTCGACGATGCGGTAGGCGAAAGAGACCTGGGCCAGGCGCACGACGAGCAGCTGCGTGGCCGGGGAAGGGTCGTCGATCGCCCGGGTGGCCCGCGCACCGCCAGGAGCGGGCGCTCCTGGAAGGCGCGGCGGATCGCGGTCATCCTGCCGTCGCGAGGTGTGGGGCCGGCCGCCCGGGCGGCAGCGTCCCAGTCTCGAGCACGGCGTGGTACATCCGCTCGTATTCTTGGGCCATCACGAGGTGGGAGAAGTTGCGCTCGGCGTGCGCGCGGCACGCCTCCGGGTCCCGCGTGTGAATGGTTTCCGCGGCGGCGATCATCTCGTCGAGGCTGTCGCACAAGGCGCCCACGTTCGGCGCGATGAGCTCAGGCAACGCGCCCCGTCGCGTGCCCAGCACCGGAGTGCCCGAGAACAGCGCCTCGATGAGCGTGAGACCGAATGGTTCGTCCCACAGGGCGGGCATCCACAGGCAACGCGCTCCGGCCAGCAGTTCGGCCTTCCTCCTCCCGTCCACCTCGCCGACATAGCGGATGTTGCGCCGCAGGCTGGGGCGCCAGCCTCCCGCGATCAGGAGTCGCCGTCCGCTGTGCTTCGCTGCGGCCACGGCCCAGCGATACCCCTTCACGCTGTGGAGGCGACCGAGAAACAAGTCGTAATCGTCCTTCGCGGCTCGGAAGATGAAGTCGGCCGGGTCGAGCCCGTTGTACACGAACACGTTGGTGCCGTGACGCCGCGCATGGTCGCGCGAAACGCAGATGTTGTTCTGCAGGGTGGGAGATCCAGGCGTCAGGTTCCCCTCCAGCGTCTGCACGAAGGGATGTGACGGGACCCGCCGCACGGGAAAAATGGCGTGGAGGATGTCCGCGCCTGGCGGGAGCAGCGTCGCGAGGTCCAGGGCCGGGTGTCGGATGCGGTCCGGCGGCACCTCGACGACCGTCGCTTCGGGCACGCGAGTGCCTGGCGACGCGAGCAGGGTGACGCGGTGGCCCAACGCCGCCAGCCCGCGAACCAGCGCGACCACCACCCGCTCCGTGCCGCCGTATCCCTTCACCGGCAGCCGGTAGTGCGAGGCGACCACGACGTGGAGCGGCGTCATGCCGGAACGGACGGCGTCGCTCTTCCGGCGGGCAGCGTGCCCGTCTCGAGCACGTGCTGGTACATGCGCAGGTATTCACCCGCCATCACGAGGTGGGTGAAGAACCGCTCGGCATGTGCCCGGCACGCCGCCGGGTCGCGCGTCTGGATCCGGTCGGCGGCGGCGATGATCTCGTCCATCGTGTCGCACAACGCCCCGACGGCGGGCGTGACCAGCTCGGGCAGCGCGCCGCGCCGCGTTCCCAACACGGGCGTGCCCGAGAGCAGCGCTTCGACGCTGACGAGGCCGAATGGCTCGTCCCACTGCGCCGGGTTCCAGAGGCAGCGCGCGCGCGCCAGCAGCGCCGCCTTCGTGGTCCCGTCCACCTCACCGACGTACTTCACGGACCCCGTGAAGCTCGGACGCCAGCCGCCGGCGACGATCAGGCGATGCCCGGTGCGCTTCGCGGCTTCGACCGCCCAGTGGTAGCCCTTGGCGCTGTGCAGCTTACCGAGGAACAGGTCGTACTGCTCGGCGCGCTTCGCAAAACGACGGAACACGTAGTCGGCGGGATCGAGCCCGTTGTACACGAAGGTCTCGCTCTTGTGGCGGCGCGCGTGATCGTGGGAGAGAAAAATGCTATTGGGGGAGGGAGGCGCGCCTCCCTTCAGGTTGCCGTGCACCGTCTGAACGAACGGCGGGGAGCGGGGCGCGTGGCGTAGCGGGAAGTGCACGTGTACCAGGTCGGTGTCGCGCGGGATGTAGGGCGCGAGCGTGGTGCCGTCGCCGAACTTGCGGGGCGGCACCTCCACGACCGTTGCCTCCGAGACGCGCGTGCCGGGGGGCGCGAGCAGCGTGACGCGGGCGCCAAGCGTCGCGAGCCCGCGCACCAGCGCCATGATCACCCGTTGCGGACCGCCGTAACCCTTCGCCGGCAGCGGCTGATGGGAGGCGACCGCGATGTGCATGGGCGAAATAGTATAACTACCTTTGTCGCATGTCAGGCCGGCCGCTCACGATCCTGCAGCTGACGCACCAGGGCGGCGGGTCCGGCTCGACCGTGGCGATCGCGAACCTGAGTCGCCAGCTCGCCCGGCGCGGGCATCGCGTGCTGATCGGCTGTCGGCCCGGGACGATGCTCGCAGGGCTTACGGCGGACGCGGGGCTCGAGCTCGTGCCCCTGGACTTCCGTCGCCTGGGTCCGCTCGCCACTGCGCTCGGCGACGTAATGGCGGGCGCAGGCGTGGACGTGGCGAACAGCAACGCCACGCGCGACCGCCGCGCGCTCACCTGGCTGCGGTGGCAGCGGCGACTCCCCCATGCCTTCGTAGTCACGCGCCACACCATGCCCCTCACGCTGGCGCCCGCGCTGATCGCCGTGGCGGTCTCGGCCGATCGTACCATCGCCGTGAGCCCGGCGGTAGCGCGCGCGTTGCGGCGCCGCCTGCATCCGCGCGGCCGCCTCCGCGTGGTGCCCAACGGCATCGACTGCGAGCGGGTCGACGCGCCGCCGTCCGCCGCCGACGTCGCCACCGCGCGGGCGGCCCTCGGTGACCTCGGGGGCAGGCCGGTGGTGCTCGTGTTGGCGCGCCGCAAGGACCAGGACATCCTGCTCGCGGGACTGGGCGCGCTCGAGCGGCCGGTGGTCGTCGCGTGCGTCGGGATCGAAGCCGACGACCAGCTGCGCGCGATCGAGCGCAGCGTGCCCGAGCGCCACCGCGTAGTGTACGTGCCGTTCACCGACCGGCCCCTCGCCTTTTGCCGCCTCGCGACCGTTTCGGCCCTGCCGTCGCGCATCGAGGGGCTCTCCATCGCGCTGCTCGAGACGATGGCCCTGGGATTGCCCGCCGTGGCGTCGCGCGCCGGGGGCAACCCGGACGTCATCACGTCGGGAGAGACCGGTGTGCTGGTGCCCCCGCTCGATCCCCTCGCCTGGGCCGGCGCGCTCGAGCGCGTGCTGGGCGATCGGGAATTCGCGCGGCGGATCGCACGCGCCGGCCGCGACCTCGTGCGGCGTGAGTTCACCCTGGAGCGGACCGCCGAGCGGGCCGAGGCGGTCTACCGTGAGGCCGTGGAGCGGCGGCACGGTTGAGCCCGACGCTCCTCCTCGCCCTCAACTTCCCGCCGTTCGGCGGCGGCATCGCCCGCATGATGGGCGAAGTCGCGCTGCGCTATCCGGACCACGGTCTGCTCGTCTCCACGGGAACCTGGCCCGGGAGCGATGCCAGCGACCCCCGCTTCCGCCAGACCATCGACCGTGTGCCAGTGGGCGCGAAGCGGCTGCGCACGTTAAACGGGCTCCTCCGGTGGACCAGGCGCGCCGCGGCGCTGACGCGGCGGGCCGAGCCGGCGTTTGCGTGGTGCGACGAGGTCAAGCCCGCGGGCTACGCCGCGGCCTGGCTGCACGCGCGCCGCGATCTCCGGTTCGGGGTGCTCGCCCACGGAGCGGACCTCCTGCTGCTCCAGAAGAAGATCCGATGCTCCCGCTTCAAACAGTGGACGGCGCGACGGATCTTCCAAGGTTGCGCGGTCGTCGTCGCCAACAGCGGCTGGACCGCGAATCTCGCCCGCGAGGTGCTCGACTCGCTCGGCTGCCGCGCCCTCGCCGCCGACGTCCGGGTCGTCCACCTGGGCACCACGCCCTCCCGTTTTCGCCCCGGCATCGACTCCGGGCCGATGCGGCGCCGATACGGGCTGGACAGAGGCCCGTGGCTGCTCACGGTCGCCCGGCTCGACTTCCACAAGGGGATCGACACCGTCATCCGGGCGCTCCCCGCGATCCGGGCCGCGGTTCCGGGCGCGCGCTACGCCGTCGCCGGCGTGGGAAGCCGGCGCGACGCACTCGAGGCGCTCGTCACGGAGCTCGGCTTGGGCGATGCGGTGCGCCTGCTCGGCTTCGTTCCCGACACCGACCTACCGGCGTTGTACAACGCGGCGGACCTGTTCGTGCTGGCGTCCCGGCGCCACGACCTGCTGGTGGAGGGATTCGGAATCGCTTGTGTGGAGGCTTCTGCGTGCGGTCTTGCGGTGATCGGCAGCCGCTCCGGGGGCATCCCCGAGGCGATCCGCGAGGGCGAAACCGGGCTGCTCGTCGATCCGGACGATCCAGCCGCGGTGGCGGCGGCGGTCGTGACCGTGCTCGAGGATGACGCGCTGCGCCGTCGCCTGGGGGCCGCCGGGCGCGCGGCGGTCGAGGGCTACTACAATTGGGACCGCGTCACGGCCGACTTGATCCGGATCGACCGGGAATTCCGCCGACCGTGACCCTAGATTGTTGACGATGACGACGCTCCTGCTGGCGCAGGACTTCCCTCCGATGGGCGGCGGCATCGCCCGATTACACGGTGAGCTGGCGAAGCGGTTCCCGCGCGGCGACCTCGTCGTCTCCACTCCCGCCGATCCCGACGCGTCCGAAGTGGATGTCGGCCTGCCCGCCGTCGTGGACCGGCTTCCGTTCGGCGCGCGGCGCACCAAGACACTGCCGGCGGTGCTGTTTTGGGCGCGGCGCGCGGCCACCCTGGCGCGACAGCATCGCGTCGCGTTCGTGCATTGTGGCAACGTGAAGCCCGCGGGATATCCGGCACGCTGGGTGTACGAGCGCCAGCACATCCCCTACGGAATCTTCTTTTACGGGGCCGACCTGCTGAGCGAGCAACACAAGGTCCGGCACTCGCGACTCAAGCGGCGCACGGCCCGCGTCATCATGGGTGGCGCAGCGGTCCTCATGACCATCAGCGCCTGGACGCGCGATCTCGCGCTGTCCCTGTTGGGTGACCTCGGGCTCGACGGGCACGGCCGGCGGGTCCGCGTCGTGCACCTCGGCACCGACCCCACGTGGTTTCGCCCGGGAGTCGACGTGACGGCCGTGCGGGAGCGGTTCGCCCTGCCCGACCGCGGCGGGCGTTGGCTCGTGACCGTGGCGCGGCTCCAGGAACACAAGGGGATGGACACGGTGATCCGGGCGCTCCCGGCCATCCTGGCCGGCGCGCCGGACGTGCGCTACGCCGTGGCCGGGACCGGGCCCGATCGCGACCGGTTAGAGCAGCTGGCGCAGGAGCTCGGCGTGGGCGACCGCGTGCGGTTCCTCGGCGGGGTCGGCGATCAAGACCTCCCGGCGTTCTACAACCTCGCGTCGGTGTACGTGGGCGCCTCGCGTCGGGCGGGGCGCCTGGGCGTTGAAGGATTCGGCATCTCGCTCGTGGAAGCGTCGGCGTGCGGACTGCCGGTGGTGGCAGGCAACTCCGGCGGAATACCGGACGCCGTGCGCGAAGGCGAGACCGGTTTCCTCGTGCCGCCCGAGGACCCCGCCGCCCTGGCGGGGGCGATCTCGCGCCTGCTCGCGGACACCGAGCTCGCGCGCCGCGTCGGCGCGGCGGGACGAAGGGCGGTCGAGACCTACTACAATTGGGACCGTGTCGTTCGCGACCTGCGCGCCATCGAAGCGGAGGTCACAGGGGGACAGGTGTCCTAGCGCGCGGGGTCGCCACGACCTCACGCGGCCGCTCCAACGCCAGCAGGCACAGCAGGAGCAGTGCTCCCCAGGTATAGATGGAGTGCGTGAGCAGTGTGCGTCGCAGCTCGAGTGACCCCACCGTGAGGAGACCCGACGATGCCAACCCGGCCGCGAGCCGCGGGGCGATCCATGCGCCTCGACCTCCGGGCAGCGGAGGATGTTGCAGCACCACGACCCATGCTGGGAGCGCCAGCAGGAAGTAGTGCGTGTGCGCGATCGGTGAAAGCAGTACCGCTACGACCGTTACCACAGCGATCTCGGGCAGTACCGTCCCGCTGGCCGCCCGCTGCCGGCGCAGCACCATCGCTGCGGCGCCCAGGCACAGCAGGTCCAGCGCGACCAGCAGGAGTGGTGGACCATGCAGCCGCGCCACGAGGGCCGCGAGCGACTGATTGCTCTCGCCCGACCAGCTCCAATTGCCCGGCGCCGACAGCGTGAGCCAGTCGCGCAACCCGGCCCACACCCCGGAGAGCCCGTAGGGCAAGAGGGCTCCGATGGTGAGGCCCGCGGCCACTGCCCCGCCGAGCGCGAGCGCACGCCAGCGCCGTTGGTAGGCGAGGTAGCCGAGCAGCAGGCCCGGGAAGGCCTTGAGCGCCGTCGCGATGCCGATCCAGCCGCCGCCGCGCCCCTCGCGTTCGCGGTCGAGCGCCACGACGGCCGCGATGGTCAACGCGAGCAGCACGCAGTTGATGTTCAAGTCCTCGAAGTTGCGATGCAGAGGCACAGCCACGGCGGCAACTGCCCAGCCCACTGCCCAGCGGTGCTGCGACGGGACTCGGCACACGCTCCAGACGAGGCAGGCGAGGCTCAGGGCGGCCCACATCGCTTTCGACAGTCCCAGATTGGCGCGGGCGACCAGGGCGAATGGGGTGAGGGCAACCGCGCTGAAGGGTGGCCAGGGGAGGCCGATCCGCGTGCTCACTCCGGCGAAGAGCGGAGTGCCGTGCAGCAACCGTTCGCTCTGGCCCAACTCCGCCTCGAAATCACTTCCTCGCCGGACGCCGACTTCGATGGCGACGGCCGCGTAGACCGCGAACGCGACGATCCAGGTGGCTCGCCTCATCGGCTGCAACTTGCCGATCACGCACACAGCCCGCAATCTTCGCACACGCGGGAATGAACGCAGACCAATCTTCCCTCTCCCCTCGTCTCTGGTTCGCGCTCGGACTGGCCCTCGGTGTCGGCGCGGCACTGCGGCTGGCCGAATTCGCAGCGCTGACGCCGCTCGACGTCGACGAGGCGATGCTGGGACTCGACATCGCCGCGCGTGGCTATGCCGGCCTGCTCCAGCCGCTCGATTTCGGTCAAACGGCGCCCGTCCTGTTTCTGTGGGGTACGCACCTGGCGACTCGGCTCGTCGGCGTGGGCGAGGTGGCCCTGCGGGTATTGCCTTTCATCGCTGGTGTGGTACTCCCCTGGGCGACCTGGAAACTGGCGACGCGCCTGCTCGAGCCCCGGGCGGCCGTGTTCGCGGCGGCGTTCACGGCGTGCGCGCCGATCCTGGTGCGTTACTCGAGCGTCGCGAAGCCGTACGCCGTGGACGCGCTCGTCACCGTCATGCTCGTCGGGCTCGCGCTCGACACAGCCAATCAGCCCGAGCGAGCGCGGATCTGGTGGCGGCTGCTCGGGGCGGGAGTGGTGGCTCTGCTCGCGTCCCAACCGGCGCTCTTCGTGCTGGCCGGCCTCACCGCAGCGCTGGCCCTGGACCCGCGGGTGCGGCGTGTCCCGGGATGGATGTGGCGTCTTGCCACGGCCGGCGCCGCCTGGAGCGGGCTGTTTGCAACCCTCTACTTCACGCTGTATCGGAGGGTGGCGACGGACGGCTACATGCGGCAGTTCTGGGCCTGGAGTTTCCTGTCCCCTGGCTCGCCGTCCTTGGTCGAGCGCCTGCCGCTCATCGCGCGAGAGACGTTGTTCCCGTTTTTCATCGGGTCGCGGCCTCACACGCTCGCCGTGATCGTCGTCGTGCTCGCCTTCTGGGGCGTCGGGGCAGTAGGGCTGGGCAGACGGTTAGGGCGCTGGGCCATGGTGCTCGTGGCCGGGCCGGTGGTCGTGGCGCTTGCGGCCTCGGCGGTCCATGGTTATCCCATCTCCGCGCGCTTGATGCTCTACGCCGCTCCTCTGCTCATGCTGATGCTTGCGGAAGGCGTGGTCAGGGGGATCGGCTGGCTGCGACGTCCGGAGGCGGCACGCGTAGCGTGGGGCGTCGTCGTCGCGTGGCTCGCGGTGGTGGCCGAGGCCGCAGCGACGCGACGGCGCCCGGCGCCCGATGTGCCGTCGCTCGTGCCGCTGTTGCGGCGCGCGCCACCTCCCGCGACACCGGTCTACGTCCTGGCCAATGCGCTTCCCATGTGGGCGTTTTACTCGACCGACTGGGCGGCGCCCGACACGAGCCGCCTCCGGTGGCTGGCGCGGCTCGCGGGCCCCGGCGGCCCGGCCTTTCACAACGCGCCAGCCCGCGGACGCCCGCGCGCGGACGAGGCAGCCACGCTGGTCGGGCACTGGGGCGCTCGCACGGAAATCATCGGCCTCGCTACCGGGATGCAGAAGCGCGACCTCGCCGGTCTCGCACGATCGCGCCCCGACTCGGGCTGGGTGGGGGAGGAGGTGGCACGCATCACGGCGAGTGGGGATCACGAGGTCTGGGTGGTCCTCGGCTTCGCATTCTCGCACGAGGCGGACGACCTGTTGGCGGGCCTGGAGTCGGCTCGGTGGGAGAGAGTCTACGAGCGTCAGGCGCAGGATGCGTCGCTGTACCGCTATCGGATGCGCTAGCTAGCCCGCCGCGTCAGCCGCCTTGGGCGCGGCCGCGGGACGTGCGCTGATCGCGTACGTGGGGCAATGGCGGATGAACTCGCCGTCGATGGGCGACCACTCTTGCTCGGGCCGCGTGACGACCGCCTTGCCCTGCGCGTCGAGCACGAACATCCCTGGCGGTGCCTGCACCAGGCACGCCCCGCACCCGATGCAGCGCTCCCGCTGGACGCGAATGGTCACGGCCCGGCGCGGATACACCCCCGTGTCCCCCGGCACCGGCCACTCGGCCGGACGATCGAGCCCGGCCACGGTGGCGCGATATCCTTCTTCGACGATCTCACGCAGGTGGTCGAAGTCGAAGGCGGAGATGTGCTCGACGCGCGGGTGGATGTAATAGATCGGCGGTGTAGTCCACTCGCGCATTCGCAGCTCCAGCAGCGACTGCATCGCGATCTCGGTGGCGCGCGCGAACACCGCCGAGAACCCGTCTTCCTGCGTGTCGGCGCGGAACGCGTTCGACGCGGACACGTCGACCGCGAGGATCACGTCGGCGCCGAGGATGCGCGCCGTGCCGACGGGCAGGTTGTCCACCGTGGCGCCGTCCACGTAGAAGCGTCCCCGGATCTCGCGCGGCGGCAGGAAGCCGGGGATGGCGCACGACGCGAACACGGCGTCTTTCACCGGCACCTCGTCCAGTCCCTCGAGCCCCCAGAAGACCTGCATCCCCGAGTTCACGTCCACGGTGTTCACGGTGAGGGGATGGTGGAGGTCTTGGAAGGTGGCGTCGCCGACGAGGCGGTGGATCAGGAGGTCGAGGGGCTCACGGCGGAACAGGGCGGGGGAGCGCATTCGCTTGAAGGCCATGTCCGCGTGGGCGACCACGAACACGTCTTTGCGGCGCAGCTTGA
>QHTP01000267.1 GCA_003220855.1 Gemmatimonadota bacterium | reverse complement strand
GCGTCCGCGTCGTACCGCTTCCCCGGGGTCTTGGGAGAGGGCAGCGAGGTCAAGCTGCGCGGCGCCTATGGCGAAACGGGTAATCAGCCTCTGTTCGGACAGAAGTTTACGACGCTCTCGAGCACAGTCATCGACAACAACGTCGGGACCGTGATCTCGGGGGTGTCGGGAGCGCCGGATGTCAAACCGGAGCGCGTCAAGGAGTTCGAAGTGGGCGTGGACGGGAACTTATGGAATGGCCGCGCGACGTTTGAGGTCACGGGCTACACGCGGCATACGTACGACCTGCTGCTGCTCGCGACACCGGCGCCGTCGACGGGATACGGACAGCGCATCATCAACGGCGGGGTGTTCTGGAACGAGGGCATCGAGATCGGGGCCGGGCTCACGCCGGTACGGAGCAACGACCTGACGTGGGTGTTCCGAACGAGCTTCACATCGCTGAAGAACCAGGTGCAATCGCTGCCGGTGCCCGACGTCTGCCTGCCGCCTGGACCGACTGCTCCGGTGTGCGGCTTCACTCCCCCGAATGCCGGCTTCGGCAAGGCATACGGTCAGTTCTTTATTCAGCAGGGACGGCCGATCACCCAGATCATCGGGACGGACACGTTGCCCGGCACGTGCGCCACGACGTGCCAGTACTACGATCGCTATCTGGGACAGGCCAATCCGAGGTTCCGGTGGTCGTTCGTGAACGACGTGACCTACAAGCGATTGGCGTTCTCGATGCTGTGGGACTGGCAGTACGGCGGCGTAGAGCAGAACCAGACGCTGTCTTTGTACGACTGCAATGGCCTGGCGCCTGACCAGGCGACGCCGGCCGGACGGGCTCGCTTTGACTCCTGCAACATCTGGAGCGTCGCGGCACCGTTCGTCCAATCCACGACCTTCCTAAAACTGCGTGAGGCCAGCCTGTCTGCCGACCTTCCCGAGCGCTGGGCGAACTGGTTTGGAGCGCGTACCGCGAGGGTATCGGTCACGGGCCGTAACCTGCTCCTGTTCACGGACTACTTCGGCTACGACCCCGAGGAGAGCAATTTTGGCCAGCAGGCGGTCACGCGGAACATCGACCTCGGCCCGTATCCGCCGATGCGAAGCTTCTTCTTCTCGATCACGGCGGGGTTCTGACCATGACCACCACACACGGGCTGCGCAGGACGACGCTGGCAGGCGCCACCGTGGCCGCGCTGATCAGCGCGGGCGCGTGCTCCGGCTTCTTCGACGTGCCGAACACGAATCAGCCAAACCTCGAAGACCTGACAACGAATCCCACTCGAGCGAAGCTGTCTGGGGCCGCCACGGGCTTGTTCGCCGGCGCCCGCGGGGATATCCAGGGGCTCATTTGGCGCGTCGGCTCGCTCGGTCGTGAGGGCATCAACCTCTCGGGCAACAACCAGCCCGATTACCTCGAGCCGTACTTTCTCTCGACCCTCGTCGGGAGTGGATTCGGCGGCGCGCTTTGGGGTGGCCGTTACGCACACATCCGGAACATCAATACGTACCTCACCGCCCTCGACAAGGTAAGCACTGCTCAAGTCTCGGACGCCGAGAAGGCGGCTTCGCGAGGGTTGGCCAACACGCTCAAGGCGCTCGCGTTCGTGTACGTGATCGAGACGCGTGACTCGCTGGGCGCGCCGGTGGACGTCGACGTACCGATCACCGCGCCACTGGGACCGTTCGTGAGCCGGGATAGCGTGTACGGCTACGTCATCGGGCTGCTCGACTCCGCTCAGACGGATCTCGGTCGCGCTGGGGCCTCGTTCCCATTTACCATCCCGTCGGGGTTCGGATCTTTCAATACCCCGAGCGCATTCCTGGAAGTGAATCGCGCGCTGGCTGCAAAGGCGCAGGTCCTCCGCGCGACCGCTGCGGGGTGCGGCGTCCCCTGCTACACCGCCGCGCTCGCTGCACTCAGTAGCTCGTTCCTTTCGAGCAGGCCCGCCGACTTCACGACCGGAGCATACTTTAACTTCTCAACCGGTTCCAATGACGTGACGAACGGCCTCTCGGATCCGCTCGGTTCCGTGAACTTCTACGCTCATCCGTCCGAGCTAGCCGATGCCCAGCTGCAACCGGGTGGCGCCAAGGACCAGCGCGTCGTTGACAAGATCACCGCTGCTACGGACACTCAAACGGTCGGGGGGATCAGCGAGATCCCGGGGACGGACAAGTTCACGGTTTACTTCACGGGTGGGCAGGCGGACCCCGGCCACTCGATCCCCATCATTCGCGATGAGGAGCTCGTGCTGTTGCGGGCTGAGGCCAATTGGTTCGGGGGGAACAAACTGCAGGCGCTCGCTGACATCGACTCCGTCCGGATCGGCGCCGGGAAGCTCACTCCTACCACGGTAACGATCGCGAGCCTGGACAGCGCCTTCGTCAAAGAGTTGCTGTACAACCGGCGCTACTCCCTGATGTGGGAGCAGGGGACCCGCTGGATCGACGCCCGCCGATACAACCGGATGGGGGACGTTCCGGCGACGCCGCCCACCGGCGGCCACGTGGCCAAGGTGATGCCAATTCCAGACAATGAGTGCGCGGCGCGAGGTCTGCTGGTCAACTGTACGCCGCTCAATCCTTAGGAGCATGTGCCTGTGACAGGACGAGGGGCGCAGTTCGCTGCGCCCCTCATGTTTTTCTACATCTCCTTATACACGTACGCCCCCACCGCCCCCGCCGCCGCATACTTCACGAGCTCTACGATCGTGCCGACCGTGTACATCTGCTGCGGGAACAGCCCCATCGGCGCCTCCCCGAGCGCGTGCAGCAGCCCGGCAAAAAACCACACGGCGACGCCCGCAATCACCGCCGTCTTCGCGCCCGCGCCGAAGCGCGGCCGGATCGCCGCGTACACCCAGAGCAGACCGATGCCGTAGACGAAGTCCAGCACCACGAACAGCGGCACGAGACTGTCCATCGCTCCCGGCTGCTTGCCCAGCGCCTGCATCGCCGCGGCGATGTCCTGCTTCATCATCACGCCGTAAAACACAAAGTCCACGATGTTCAGCACCACCCCCGCCAAGAGCCCGCCCACCACCACGCGACCCCAGTTGATCTTGCCCATAGCGCACCTCGCGAGAGGAGACATGGAGCTACAGACCGCTGCGACTGTAGGGGTCGCGGCAGTCACCGTCAAGCACGTTCTCCTGCGCGTCAGTGTGTCTAGGCGTCTGTGCGTCTATTCCTACGGTACGATGAGCACGGCCACCATCCCACCCAACCCGTCGGGCACGGTCGCCACGCCGTTCGGCACCACCCAATCCGCGCCGTCGACCAGCAGGTTGAAGTGATACAGGCCACGCGGCAGGCCGAGTGTTCCCTCCCACACGTCGTCGCCCAGCGGGCGCAAATCCACCTGCTGCCAGGAGTTCCAATCGCCCGCCATCGCCACCGAGCGGGCCCCCGCCATGCGGAACCGCACGACCAGGCTGTGGGAGATAGCTCCCGCCGCCCAGCTCCACCGCGACCCTGGGCGTCGCGAAGAACTGCACGAACGCGCCCCCAGCTCCCTCCGAAGGAAAGGCCGCCGACGTCCGCCCGGCGATCCACAGCGACACGATCGCTCGCCCCGGCTCGAGGGTGGCCGCCAGGCTCGCATCTGTGAACCAATAGTCCGGAAACCGGGTGGGCTCGACGCTGAGTTGGAGCTGCGGCGCCCCCGGCCCGCTCTCGGGACGCCACCAGACGCGGGCGCGAGTGTGCAATGCCGTGACGGGGAGGTCGCCCGAAATCGCGCCGGTGGACGGGCCGACGCCGATCCCCAGCCCCCACGTGCTGGCGGACCGGGAGAGCTCCGCGACGGCGTGTGCCGCCGCGGTCGAGCCGCCATC
Organism: Gemmatimonadota bacterium; assembly: GCA_003220855.1. GTDB lineage: Bacteria > Gemmatimonadota > Gemmatimonadetes > Gemmatimonadales > GWC2-71-9 > AG41. Next base: position 3,393 of record QHTP01000267.1, on the reverse strand, counting down.
GCTGCGCGTAGTGCCGCCGAGCGTGAGATCGGCACCGAAGCGTAGGGCGCGGGCGAGCGGTGCGCTGACCACCGAGAGGCCCGTCATTCCCTGGCCGGCCCACGCGCCTCCCGGGAGCGAGGCGAGCGAGGCTGAAAGGTCCGCCGCCAGCGCCGCAGACGTGTATCGGACGGCGGGCGAGAGCACGGCCGTCCCGAACGCCGCGCCGGCGGAATACCGCACGGTGCCGACGCCCAGGCCGACGGACAATTCGGTCTGCGCGGCCGCCGGCCCGGGAAGTGTGATCACCGCCGCCAGCAGCGCTGGAATCCCCCGCTTCACGGCACCAAAGCTATGCCGCGCGCGGACTCACGGATACAGTCGGCGAAAAAACAGGTAGGGGCGCAGCATGCTGCGCCCCTACGTTCCTCTGTGACTACCGGTGACGTTACGGCCGATGCGGGTTGGTCGGCTGCCCCTGCTTATGAGCTGGCGTGGCGGGCGTCGCCCGATGCGCCGGCATCGTCGGAACATCGCCATGCCCCGGCATCGCGGGCGTGGCGTGCGTCGCCGGTGTGGCGGCGTTGGGGTTGCGTGGCGCGTCGACGGCCACCACGTCTCCCCGGCGGTGCTTCGCCCGGTGCGCGGCACCTTGCGAGTGCAGCGCGACCATGGCCTTGCCCTGGTCGGACGCGTGCGCGTTGGGAATCTGCGGCGTCTGTGCCGCCAACAGCGTGGGCACCGCGCATGCCGCGGCGAATCCGAGAAGTTTGCGAATCATCCAGTCCTCCTTACGTCGTGAAGTCGGCCGCCCGCTCGAGGGGTGTCCACCCCCCCGCCCACTCCCGCGACAGCAACACCGCGCGGGCGCGGCTGCGGGTGATATCACCCAGCCAGGTTGCAACCGAGGTGCTGGCGGTCTCGACGAAGCGGGCGGCGCTGAGCCAGACGTATGCGAACGTCTCGGCCACTACCTCGTCCGCTTCCCCGGGATCGATGACGATGCCATAGGCGAGTGCGTACACGCTGCTGCCGTGACGTTGCTCGAGCTCGCGCAGTGCCGCCGTGTCGCCGCTCGCCACCCACCCGAGCAGGGTGAGATCCGGTACCGAGCGATTGTGATGGGGCATCGACCCTCCGTTCTCGCCATAGAAGAGTGCCGGCCCCCGAGCGAGGTAACGCGTTGTGCCGCAAGTTGCAGCAGGGTCGGGCGTTACCAACCATGTCCCGGGTGACTCTTTAGGGGCGGACGGGTTGCCCGCGTCGGCCGCGGCCCCTAGCATCACCTGCACAACTTCGGGCAGTGAGGGTGACGGTTGGGTCTCGCGGGCGACGCAACGGACAGTGAGGTCGTGCGGGCGGTGTTGGGGGGCGAGGTGGAGCGGTATGCGGTGTTAGTGCACCGCTACCGCGACCGCTACGCGCGCTACGCGGCGCGCATGCTGGGCTCCCTCGACGCGGGTGAAGATGCCGTGCAGGACGCGTTGGTGCGGGCGTTCGATCGCCTGGCGGATTGCCGTGAGCCGGACAAGTTTGCGGGGTGGCTGTTCCTGATCCTGCGCAATCGGTGCTATGCGGAGCGGCGCCGCCGGCAGCGGGAAGGCCGGCCGCTCGACGAGCGGGACGACGCTGTCGCGGCGGCGGATCGGCCCGACGGGACGTTCGAGCAGACGGAGCGGATGCGGGCCCTCGAGCGATCGCTCACGCACCTTACGCCGGAGCAGCGCGAGGTATTCGTGCTGAAGCATATCGAAGGCCTGGCGTATGACGAAATCGCGGGGCGAACGGGGGCGACCGTGGCGTCGCTCAAGATGCGGATGCATCGGGCGTACGACAGATTGCGGGACCTGATGAAGGAGCACTTATGAGCCTCGGCTATCACCCTCTCGTGAAGCAGCTGCTGGACGGCGAGCTGTCGCTCGCCGAGCTACCGCCCGAGCTGCGCGCGGAGGGCGCGGAGGCGCTGCGACTGGTCGGCGCGGTGGATCGCACGCCGGTCGTCCTGTCGCCTGCGCTGGACGACCGCGTGATGGCCGTGGTGCGGCGTCACGCCGCCTCTCGCACGCGCCGCGCGTGGCACTGGGTGACCGCGCCACGCGACGTGGAGCTGCGGCTGCGGCTGCGTCCGTTGGTGTGGGCCGGCGCTCTCGCCATCGCGGCGGGCGTCGCTCTCCTGCTGCTGCGGGCCCCGGCCGTCACGCCTGTCCCTGCATCACTGGTGCGCAGCGGGGCCCGCGACTCCGTGTTCGTGCGATTCGTCCTGTACGCTCCGGGCGCTCGGCACGTCGCCCTGGCGGGCACGTTCAATCAGTGGGATCTGAACGCGGCGCCGTTGGCGCGGGCGGGCTCGAGTGGTGTATGGACGACCACGCTCGCGCTACCCGTCGGCCAGCACCAATACGCCTTCGTCGTGGACGGCGAGCGCTGGGTCGCGGACCCGGCGGCGCCGGCGATCGACGACGGGTTCGGCCGCCGCAACAGCATGGTTGCCGTGACCATCCGGGGAGCGCGCACGCTGTGAGATCGTTCCTCACACTCGCGTTCGCGCTCTCGACGGCGCTGCGGTTGGCGGCGCAAGACGTCGGAGCGCGCCTCGATGGACGCGTGCCGCCGGAGGTGCAGCGCGCCGTGCAGGACATCGCCGCGGGCGCCGCGGCGCGCGGCCTGCCGACCGAGCCGCTCGTCCAAAAAGCCATCGAGGGTGGCGCGAAACGGGTCCCGGCCGAGCGGCTGATCGCGGCGGTGCGCGCGCTCGCCGCCCGTCTCGCGGACGCGACCGACGCGGTGCGCGCGGGTGGCCTGGCGAGCCCAGCGGCCGAAGTAGTGGAGGGGGGGGCCGATGGCCTCAGTGCCGGGCTCACCCCGGGCGAGGTGAGCGACCTGGTGCGCGTCAGCCGGGGCCCGTACGATCCGGCGCTGGTGTTGCGGGTCGCCGCCACCCTGGCGGCCCTCGGCGTCCCCGCCACGCAGACGGTTCAGCTGATGGAGGTAATGATCAGTGCCGGTCGCACGCCGGGGGACCTGCTGGCGCTTCCCGGGGACGTGCAGGCAGGCGTGGCTGGGGGGGCGACCCCCGCGCAGGCGGCGGCGGGCCTGGCCCGTGCGGCGGGTGGCTCACCGCCCGGCCGGACACCCGGCTGGGTGCCGCCGGGCCAGACGAATCCTCACAAACCACCCCCGAACCCGCACAAGCCCTAAGGCCGTCGCCGGCCAAGCGGGGCGCGTTACCGTCCGGCCCCGGGTGTAGGTAGATTCCAATCCCTATGCCCATCTCTCACAATCTCGGATTCCCGCACCTCGGGGCCGCTCGCGAGCTGAAGCGCGCCACCGAGGGCTATTGGAGTGGCAAGGTCTCCCAGGCGGACCTGCTCAAGACCGGCGCCGCGCTCCGCGAGCGTCACTGGCGCCTGCAAC
>QHTP01000266.1 GCA_003220855.1 Gemmatimonadota bacterium | reverse complement strand
GATCAAGTCGGTGACCCGCCTGGCCGACATCCTGATCGTGGCGATGGGCAAGCCCGAGTTCGTCACCGGCGACATGATCAAGCCCGGCGCGGTGGTGATCGACGTGGGCACGAATCGCGTGGACGATCCCACCGCGAAGCAGGGCTACCGGCTCGTGGGGGACGTCAAATTCGACGAAGCGAAGCAGGTGGCGGGAGCGATCACCCCCGTGCCGGGCGGCGTGGGCCCGATGACCATCACGATGCTGCTGTTCAACACCGTGCAGGCGGCGCGCCAATGGGCCAAATCCTAGACCTGTTCGCCGCCGTCTCCCCCGAGGGGGCGTGGACGGTGACCCAGGTGACTCGACGCGCGCGCGCTGTCGTCGAGGCGGGGTTGGCGCCGCTGTGGGTGCGGGGTGAGGTGAGTGGATTCAAGGCGTGGCAGAGCGGGCACTGGTACTTCGGGCTGCGAGACCGGACCGCCCAGGTGCGCTGCGTCATGTTCCAGAAGGACAACCGCCGGCTCCCCACGCCCCCCGCGGACGGCATGCAGGTGTTCGTGTTCGCCCGGCCCACGCTGTGGGAGGAGAAAGGGGAGTTCCGGCTCACCGTACTCGACCTGCTGTCGACCGAAGCCGGTGGCCTGTGGCAGGTGGCGTTCGAGAAGGCCAAGGCGGCGCTCGCGAAGGACGGGCTGCTCGATCCGGCGCGCAAGCGGCGTCTGCCTCGCTACCCCAGGCGTATCGCGGTCGTCACGAGCCCCGACGGAGCGGCGTTGCGCGACATCATCGCGGTGGCGACGCGGCGCTGGCCCGTCGCCGAGCTACTCGTGGTCCCGACCCGCGTGCAGGGTGACGGGGCGGAGGCCGAGATTCGCGGGGCGCTCGCCCTGGTGACGCGGCTCGAGGCGCTCGATCTCGTCATCATCGGGCGCGGCGGCGGCTCGCGCGAGGACCTCTGGACCTTCAACCACGAGCGCATCGCCCGCGCCGTGGCGGCGCTTCCCGTGCCGGTGATTTCCGCCGTCGGACACGAGACCGACGTCACGTTGTGCGATCTGGTGGCCGACCTGCGGGCGCCAACCCCGTCGGCCGCCGCCGAGGCCGCCACCCCCGACGTCGTCGAGGTCCTGGTCGACCTGGACCATCTCGGCGCGCGGCTGGCGCGCGGTCTCGCGGCACGCTCGGGACGCGTGGCCGAGCGGCTCGATCGTGGCTTCGATCGCCTGACGGCCGTGCTCGAACGGCGACTCGAGCGTCACCGCCAGGTGCTCGCCGGCCTGGCCGGCCGGCTCGACGCCCTCTCCCCACTCCGCATCCTGGAGCGCGGCTATGCGCTGGCGCGCGACGAGCAGGGCCGCGTGCTGAAGCGGGTGGCGCAGTTCACCCCCGCGTTGCCGTTCCGCCTGCGCGTCACCGACGGCACCGTAGGCGCGCGGGTGACCGACTCCTGATGGCGCGCGCCCGCGAGCCCCTCAACTTCGCCGAGCAGCTCGAGCGGCTCGAGGAAATCGTGCGCCGGCTCGAGGGAGAGGAGCTCGACCTCGACGCCGCCCTCAAGCTGTTCGAGGAGGGGGTCGAGCGTCTGCGCCAGGCGCGCGACCGCCTCACCGCCGCCGAGGCACAGGTCAAACAGGTCCTCGCCGATCAGGCGGGCAATGTCCGGGTCGAAGACCTCGACGACTGACCGGGCGGTGGAGGCGTACCTCACACAGGCCCGGGCCCGCGTGGATGCGGTGTTGGAGTCCTGGGGGGTGCGGGCGGGGGAGTGGTGGCCCGCCCCGGTGCCCGCGGCCATGCGCTACAGCCTGCTCTCCACCGGCAAGCGGCTGCGGCCCACGCTCGTGTTCGCCGCGGCCGAGTCGGTGGGGGGCACGGCGGAGTGCGTCGCCGAGCTCGCGGCGGCGGTCGAGGTGGTGCACGCCTACTCGCTCGTGCACGACGATCTCCCCTGCATGGACAACGACGATCTGCGCCGCGGCCGGCCCACGACGCACCGCGCGTTCGACGTGCCGACGGCGGTGGTGGCGGGCTACCACATGGTCGCCCTGGGCGCCCGAGTGCTCGACGCAGGGCTCGCGGCCCTCGCGCTCGGGCCAGAGGCCCGCCGGGGGATTGCACTCGAGCTGTTTCGCGCGGCCGGAGCCGGTGGCATGATAGGCGGTCAGGCGCTGGACCTCGAGGCCGAAGGCCGGCGGCTGCCGCCCACGGAGCTCGAGGACGTGCATCGCCGCAAGACGGGTGCGCTCATCTCGGCCGCCTGCGTCATCGGGGCCATGGCCGCGGGAGCGCCGGGGGCCACGTGCGAGGCGCTGCGCGGGTACGGCGCGGACGTGGGACTCGCATTCCAGATCTACGACGACGTGCTCGACGCGACCGCGACCTCGGACCAACTGGGCAAGACGGCGGGCAAAGACGCGGCAGGCGGCAAGTCGACCTTCGTCACGCTGCTGGGCGCGGGCCCCGCGCGGGCCGAAGCGGAGCGTCTGGCGGCCCGGGCGGTGGACCGCCTGCGGCAGGCAGGGTTAGTTTCTCCTACGCTCGCGGGCCTAGCGCACTACATTGTGACGAGGCCTAACTGAAAGTCGGAACGGGCACCGTGTCCTTACTTGACCCGATCACCGGTCCGGCGGACGTCCGCCGCCTGCCGAAAGAGCAGCTCCAGCCGCTCGCCGACGAGGTGCGCCGCCGGCTGATCGAGGTCGTGTCCCAGACGGGGGGCCACATCGGCGCCGGGCTGGGCGTGGTCGAGCTCACGGTCGCGCTGTGTTACTGCTTCGACTCCCCGCGCGACCGGATCGTGTGGGATGTCGGCCACCAGGGCTACCCGTGGAAGATCCTCACCGGCCGCAACGACCGCCTCCCCACGCTGCGCCAGCCGGGCGGCCTGTCCGGCTTCCTGCGACGCGACGAGAGTCCCCACGACCAGTTCGGCGCGGGGCACGCCGGCACGGGACTCTCGGCGGCGTTCGGGATCGCCACGGCGCGCGATCTGAAGGGCGAGCAGTTCAAGGTCGTCGCCGTGGTGGGCGACGTCGCGCTCACCTGCGGCCTGCCGTACGAGGCGATGAACAACGCGGGCCATTCGGGTCGCGACGTCATCATGGTGCTGAACGACAACGGCATGTCGATCGCGCCCAACGTCGGCGCCATCAACAAGTACCTGGGCTCGATCATCGCGAGTCCGCTCACGGTGCGCATCCGGGAGCGCATGAAAGGGCTGATCGAGTCCGTCTCGCACGTCGTCGGCGGCCAGAAGCTCGTCGATTTCGCCAAGACGATGGAGGAGAGCATCAAGAACTTCTGGTCGCCGGGCATGCTGTTCGAGGAGCTCGGGTTCCGCTACTTCGGGCCGATCGACGGGCACAACATCGCGCAAATGGTGCAAACGCTGGAAATCGTGAAGACGCTCAAGGGCCCGCGCGTGGTCCACGTCATTACCGAAAAAGGCAAAGGGTTCCCCCTGCCGCAGCCCGACAGGGAGAAGTATCACGCCCGGGCGCCTTACGACCCCGTCACGGGCGAGCTGCGGCCCGTCAAAGCGGGGCCGCCGCAGTGGACCGCGGTGTTCGG
>QHTP01000265.1 GCA_003220855.1 Gemmatimonadota bacterium | reverse complement strand
AGCTTCGGAGGCTCGCGCCGTAGCCCGGCACTCCGTCCGGTTGAGCTACAGGCGCATCAGTCATGTCTGGACCAGGAGTCGAACCTGGGACGCGCGGCTCTTCGGGCCGCCGCTCTACCGGCTGACCTATCCAGACTGAGTCGAGCAGGCGGGATTCGAACCCGCGGCCCCGTGGTCCCGAACCACGTGCGCTACCGGCTGCGCCACTGCTCGGGGAGGTGACCGGCGGGAATCGCACCCGCGTCCCGAGGTTCACGGCCTCGTGCTCTCCGCTTGAGCTAGGGTCACAGAGCCAACGGTGGGACTCGAACCCTCGATCTAAGCGCTTGCTCGCGCCGCCGGCGGACGCGGGGCCGCCCGTCGGGACACCAACGGGAGTCGCGTCCTCGTCAGGCCCGCCGGGACGGGCACCCGGCCGCCGACGGCACGATCGTGCTGCTGCACGCACACACCACGACGGTCGTCAAAGAACTAATCGTCCGGAAAACACGTCGCCCCGCCTGGCATGTCGCGCAGGCGGGGCGATTGGTCCATCCCCTCGGCCGGGGGCGGGCGGACTAGAGTCGCATCCGCTCACCGGGCCTGCGCAACATGATGCCGCTGTCGAGTCGGTCGAATGCCGGCTGACCCACCGCGACTGGGCGCATGCCCACACGCGTGGCCGGCCGGGCGCCATGCGCCAAGCGACAGCTCGATCTTGGTGAAATGGTCTTTCGCATCGTTGGCATGACCCTGATCACTGGTTCGACGTCACGGAACGCCGGCCCCCCGCGAAACGAAAAAGTCGCGTCGTCAGCGGCACTCACCGCCTGGGACGCGACTCCCGGAGGGCGACTGCGACCGTCAAGGCTGCGGGCTCGAGCTACGACACCCGCCGGGTCTTGCGACGCATGAAGTCCATCAGGATGAACTGCCCGAGCGTCATCGTGTTCGTGAAGTACGCCTTGCCGCGGCAGATCGCCGATACCTTCTTCACGAACTCCACGAGGCTCCGGTCCCGGGCCAGCATGAAGGTATTGATCAGGATCCCCGAGCGCCGGCACAACGCCACTTCGCGATACGTGGCCTGGAGAATCTGGGGGTCGAGCCCCATCGAGTTGACGTAGATGCGCCCGTCGGGAAGCGTGAGCGCCGACGGCTTGCCGTCGGTGATCATGATGATCTGGCGCATGTCCTTGCGCTGCGACAAGAGCATGCGGCGCGACAGCTTCAGGCCCTCGGCCGTGTTCGTGTGGTACGGTCCGACCTGCGCGCGCGCCAGCTGGGCGAGGGGGATTTCCTCGGCCGTGTCGTGGAACAGCACCACGCGCAGTGTGTCGCCCGGGAACTGGGTGCGGATCAAGTGGGTGAGCGCCAAGGCGACTTTCTTGGCCGGCGTGAACCGGTCTTCGCCGTACAAGATCATCGAGTGCGAGCAGTCGAGCATCAGCACGGTGGCCGATGACGACCGGTACTCGGCCTGATGCACCATGAGGTCGTCGTACTCGAGGTTGATCGGCACGCCCAGTCCCTCGCGCTGCAGGGCGTTCGTGAGCGTGGCGTTCACGTCGAGGTTGAGCGTGTCGCCGTACTCGTACGGCTTGCTGACCGCTTCGGCCTCGACGCCGGTGGCGAGGTGCTCGGTTTCATGGGCCCCGAAGCTCGACTTGCCGATGCTGCCGAGCAGGTGCTTCAAGGTCCGGTAGCCGAGGAAATCGATCCCCTTTTCGGTCAGATTGAACTGCACCTGCTGGGCGGCTTCTTTGGCCATGCCACCCGGGCCGAACAGCGGCTGCTGCCCCGACGGGACCTTGGGCGCCTCGGTCACGTTCAGGTACCCTTCGTCGATCAGCTTCTGGACGATCTTGTCGAGCAGTTCGGAGAGCTGGCGCTCGAGATCGGCGTCGCGGGTCGCGTCGCCGGTGGACTCGCCGCGAAGCAGCTTGAGCATTTCGGGCGTGAGCTGTCCCGAGTCCATGAGGGCCTGGAGGATCGCCTGCCGCAGTGCGTCGAGCGAGCGGTCGGACTCGTCCTCGCCGAACTCGCCCCAGAAGGGATGGGAGTATGCGCCTCCGGCGAAGCCCGACTGGAGCAGAAAGTCGGCGAGCTGGTCGAGCAGGGCCTGGAGGTTGAGCGTGTCGGCCAGCTCGGGGAGGTAGCGCGTGTACGTCGTGTATTTCATCGGCGCCCTACCCGAAATATCGGGAGGCGGCGAGCTTTCCCGCAATGGACGACCCCGCGCGCGGGTCCTTTGGGGCGCTCGCCCACCGCAACTTCCGGCTGTTCTTCCTGGGACAGGGCGTTTCGCTCATCGGCACCTGGATGCAGAACATCGCGCAGGGATGGCTGGTGCTCGAGCTGACGAACTCGCCCTTCTACGTCGGCCTCGTCTCCGCGCTGGGCTCGCTCGGCGTGCTGCTGCTCACGCTCTACGCCGGCGTCGTCGTGGACCGCACCAACAAGCACCGCCTCGTCATCCTGACGCAGTCGTTGTCCATGCTCCCGGCGTTCGCGCTCGCGCTGCTCGTGTGGAGCCGTACGGTCGCGGTGTGGCACGTGGCCGCCCTCGCCGGCTTCTTGGGCGTCGTCAACGCGTTCGACATCCCGGCCCGGCAGGCGTTCATCGTGGATCTGGTCGGCAAGGACGACCTGATCAACGCGATCGCGCTCAACTCGTCGGCCTTCAATGCGGCGCGGGTGATCGGTCCCGCGGTGGCGGGCGTGCTGATCGGGGTGTTGGGCGTGGGCGCGTGCTTTTTCGTGAACGGCGTCAGCTATCTCGCCGTGATCGCGGGGCTGTTGGCGATGCGGCTGCCACCATACGCCCCGAGCCCCAGGACCGGGTCCGCCTGGGCCGGGCTCTCCGAAGCGGTCGCGTTTATCCGCGGCGACCGGCCGGTGTTCGCCCTCGTCGTGCTCATGGCGCTGTTCAGCGTCTTCGGGTTTCCCTATTTCGTGATCATGCCGGTGTTCGCGCGCGACGTGCTGCACCGTGGCGCCGCGGGCTACGGCCTGATGATGACGGCGGTCGGGATCGGGGCGTTGACCGGGGCGCTCGCCGTCGCCTCGCTCGACCGCCGCATCCGGAAAGGTCCGACCCTCATGGCCGCGGGCGCCTCGTTCGGGCTGCTGCTCGTCGCGTTCGGCTTCTCGAAGGTCTATGTCCTGTCGGTGGCGCTGCTCGCGCTCACCGGCGCGACGATGATCGTCAACAACGCGCTCACGAATGCCACGATCCAGACGATCGTGCCCGACGCGCTGCGCGGGCGCGTGATGGGCTTCTACGCCTTCGTGTTCGTGGGGCTCGCCCCGCTCGGGTCACTCCAGATGGGGGCTCTCGCCGAGCGGATCGGGCCGTCGGCCGCCGTGGCGTTGGGGGGCGCGGCGACGGCGCTGGCCGTAGCCGTGGCGGCGTGGCGTGTGCCCGAACTGCGCCGGATCGCGTGACGGCGCAGTGTCACAGCAAGCGCCGCAGCCGCAGGTCGACCCGGATCGTGTCGGCGTCGCGCCGCAGCATGAGATGGTACGTCGCGCCGTCCACGCGCAGCAGCTTCCGCACGTCGCTCAGGTCCGCCTCGGCGACGCCGCGCCCCTCGATCAGCAGCAGCTCGTCCCCGGCCTGGATGCCCACGTCCGCGCTCGGGCTCTTCGGCACGACATAGTCCACCATCACGCGGCGCAGCCCCGGCCCGCGCGCGACGAGCCGCAGCCCGCTCATGTCGTAGTCGCACGGCGAGGCGCCGGCGACACGCGGCTCGACGATGACGCGGCGCCGGGCATAATCGACGATCAGGCGGGACCCCTCGAACACGGCGTTGCCGATGACGCCGTCGATGTCCGTGCGTCCGAGAAAGCCCTTGCTCTCGCCTCCCAACCCCGTGGTCGGCGACGCGACCCGCAAGCGGCCGAGCTCGAGCTGCTGCAGGCGCACGATCGTCCCGTGGAGCTCTCCCGCCAGGCCCGTGCCGATCGGCGCCTCGATCGCCGGCGCCACGCTGGCGAGACCGTGTTGCTCCACAAACGGAGCCGTGAGAATCAGGCACAGGCCCGACGCGCCGGTGTCGAGCAGTAGCCTGGCCGGAATGGCACGTCGCCCGCGGACCTTGATCTTGGCACGCAGCAAGGGCAGGTCCGCATCCGGCGTGAACGGAACGGCCGTCCCGGGGCCTGCGTAGCGATACGACGTCGCATCGAACAGCCGCACGCGGCGGGTCGGGTAGTCAATCTCCACGACGAATCGGTGGAGCACGTCGTGCCCCAGGAGTCCCTGCAGGAGGCGCCCGCTCGCCTCGCTCAGGGCGACCAGGGGATAGAGCGCCGTCCGGTAGCGGTCGAGCTGGAGATCGCCCAGCCGCAGGGACCGAACGACGGCCGTGGCGCCCGTGTCGCTGGCGGCCGTTGCGCCCACGCTCTTGGCCCAGTCGCGATCGAGTCCAGTACGCGACAGGCCGGTGTCGAACATCAACCACGCGGAGTCGCCGTTGACGATCGCGGGGACGTAGATCGCTCCTCCGTAGGGATCGAACGGCATCTCCGCCACGGGGGGCGGGGGCGCGACGGGCCCGTGGAAACAGCCCGCCAGGCAGGCCAGCAGCACGACCGGACGGGCGACGGTGTTCATCGCCACTGTCTGCGGCGCGCCTCCGCCACGACCAGCGCCGCAGCACCTTCGACGCCCAGCTTCTCCGTGTTGACCACGAGGTCGTAGTTCACCACGTCGTGGCGGTGCCGCCCGTAATAGGTCCGCACGTACTGGTCGCGCCGGCGGTCTGTGTCGTCGACCACCTTCTCGGCATTGACGACGTCCACGCCGAGCCGCTCCACGGCGAGTCTGATGCGCCACGGTTTCGACGCGACGACGTAGACGTGCAACGCCTCGGGGCGCTGCGCCAGCAGCGCTTGCGCGCCCCGTCCGACGAGCACCACCCGCCCGTGGGTCGCTGCCTCGGCGATGATCCGCTCGGTCAGCTTCACGATCGTGGCTTCGTCCTGCTCGGCGCGCGGCACTGCATCGGAGGTGATGAACATCTCGGGCGACGCCACCGCGAGCGTGCGGGCCAGCCGCTCCAGCAGCCCCGGGGCCCGCTCCTCGTGCTCCGCCACCATGGCCGGCGCGAGCCCCGCCCGGCGCGCCACCTCGTCCACGAACTCGTTGTCGATCACCGTCCACGCCAGCGCTGCGGCGACGTGGCGCGCGACGGCCGCGCCGCCTGAAGCGTACTGCCGCGTGATCGTGATGACCGGGCGCGCCATCTCAGGGTTTCAGGTTCTTCCGCAGCTCGCCGATGTTGAGCAACGGCAGGCCGCCCTCGGTGGGCACGAAGATGATCAGGTTGTTGGAGGTCTTCATGTCGTGCAGCACTTCGATCCATTGTTTGGTGAGTGCCTCGGGAGACAGCGTCTGGTTCAGCAGCCGCTGCTGCTCGGTCTGCAGCCGGGCGACCTCCACGCGGTGCCGCTCGGTTTCGATCTGCTGCTCCTGCGCAATCTTGTTGTTGATCGCCTGCACGACCTGGGCGGGGGGTTGCAGGTCGCGCAGGAAGAACGCCGTGACGGTGGCGATCCGGAACTTACCGCCCCCGGCGCGCGGGGTGGTCACCAGCGCCGAATCCACCAGGTTTTCCATGGTGGTGGCGATCTGGGTGCGTTTCGAGATGTCGTTGATCGAGTACTGCACCATGCCGTCGCGCACGCCCTTGCGAATCGCGTTCAGCACGGCCCCCCGGATCTGGTTCTCGTCGCCGATCTCCGTGAAGATCTTGGGCGCCTGCATCGGGTCGATCTGCCAGCGGATCGAGACCTCGACATGCATGCCCATCTGCTCGCTCGAGAGCGCCTCGATCGCCTCGATCTGCTCGCCGCGCGTGGGCCACTGCTCCTCGCGCGTCGAGTAGCGCTCGATCTCCGACCAGGGCGAGACCAACCGGATCCCCGCGAGCA
>QHTP01000197.1 GCA_003220855.1 Gemmatimonadota bacterium | reverse complement strand
GCGCAGGCGGGGCGTTTGTTCAGTCCCCTCGACCGTAGGCAGGCGGACTAGAGTCGCATCCGCTCACCGGGCCTGCGCAACATGATGCCGCTGTCGAGTCGGTCGAATGCCGGCTGACCCACCGCGACTGGGCGCATGCCCACACGCGTGGCCGGCCGGGCGCAATGCGCCAAGCGACAAATCGATCTCGGTGAAATGGTCTTTCGCATCGTTGGCATGACCCTGATCAC
>QHTP01000198.1 GCA_003220855.1 Gemmatimonadota bacterium | reverse complement strand
GCCCGCGCCGACTCGATTCTGATCGACGCAAATCTGCGGTTCCACGCCGCCAGCACGATGAAGCTGCCGGTGATGATCCAGATCTTCCGGGACGCGGACGCCGGGCTGCTGAGGCTCGACGAGTCGCTGACCGTGCACACCGCCTTTCCTTCGTTGGTGGAGGGCGCGTTCATCGTCGGCAAGGAAGACGACTCCGACTCGACGCTGTACGCGCTGGTGGGGCGGAACCGGTCGGTGCGGGACCTGCTGGAGCGGATGATCACTCGTTCGAGCAATCTGGCCACTAACATCCTGATCGAGCGCGTGGGCGCGGACCGTGCGCAACGCACCGCGCGCGCGCTCGGCGCGTGGTCGATTCAGGTGCTGCGGGGTGTGGAGGACGGCGCCGCATACCGGGCGGGGCTGAACAACACCACGACGGCGCGGGACCTGGGCGTCCTGCTCCAGGCGATCGCGACGGGCCGTGCCGCGAGCGGCGCCGCCTGCGACTCCATGCTCGCGATCCTCGGCCGCCAGGAGTTCAACGAGGGGATCCCCGTGGGCGTGCCGCCCGCTGCGCGCGTGGCGCATAAGACGGGATGGATCGGGGAGGTCGTCTACCACGACGCCGCCGTCGTGTCCCCCCCGCGGGGAGAGGGGGGACGCTACGTCCTGGTCGTGCTCACCGGCGGCATCAAGGAGGACAGCATCGCCCACAATCTCGTGGCGGACCTGTCGCGGCTGGTGTACGAGGGAGTAAGACGCTAGGGGGATCGCTCACCGCACCGGGCGGTACCCGGTGCCTCGCAACACGGAATCGGGAAGTGCGGGTCGGACGTCGTCGGCGGTGCCCGGCTTGCCGTCGGGTCCGACCGCGAAGAGATCGTAGCTGCTCGCGTCCGCCGCGACGTGATACTCGTAGACGCGGGGGAACACGAAAATGCCGGCCGTCTGGTCGTAGATGTTGAGCAGCCGGAGGGGAATCGGCTGGCCCACCAGCTGCTGGAGCGTGGCAGGGTATCTGCCGGTTCGGTCGCGGTAACGCTCCAGCTCCAGCGCCACCGCGCCGAGGTCGCGCCGTGTCATCTCGATGCGTGATCGCTCGACCACGGGCGTGTGCTCGAACCGCCTGACCAACACGGCGCCGCCCGCGAGGTTGAGGAGCGCACCCGCTCCCCCGAGAATCACTCCCCACTTGGCCCGCGGCCGATTCGAGACGAGCCCCCAGGTGACGGCTGCAGCGCCGAAGAAGATCCCGAGACCCGGGACGAAGGCGCACGCGCCCAGCACCAGCAATGGCCAGCTGCGCTGGTTGGATGGTGCTGGACGCGGCTCCATTCGTGAAGTATGCCTTCCCGCCGCGGATCGCCGCTACTCGCTAGTCCTTGTACGGATCGAACTCCTTCTCTCCGGCCATCACCACGATGAGCGGGGTGAGCGTGTGCAGTACCGTCACCGTATCGCCCTGCGCCGCCAGCACGTCTGGCAGCCGCCGGTAGGCATGCGGCGACTCGTCCAGCCCACCGCCGCGCAGGATCACGCCCTTCCCGCCCACCCATTCGTGCAGCATGTCCCAGGTCACTTTCCCCGGGCTGATCACCTTGCCGGTGTTGCGGTTCACCTTCCCCCGCGCCGCCGTGCGGGACATCACGCGACCCGCGCCATGCACCGTCGAGTACAGCGACGCGCGCTGCCGATCCGAATCGTGGCGCGCGCCCTCGATGATCACCGCGTTGTCGCCCATCGAGCCGCCCACGAAGCCCTGCTGCCCCGGAAACGCGGGCGTGGCGCCCTTGCGGACCACCACGTATTCGGTTCCGGCGTGCGTCTCCTTCCAGGCGAAGTTGTGGTGGTTGTGGACCAGCTCCACCTCCTCGCCGCCCAACAGCGACGTCACCTTGCGCGCCACCCACTCCCGCCCGGCGTAGGCGTACTCGCCGGCGAGCGTCATCAGGTGCCAGTAGTCATGGCCGAGCGGTTGCGCCAGCGACAGCAACGTCTCGGCCTCCGGCACGCGCTCGCCCCACCGCTTCCCCTGCGAGAGCGACAGGAAACCCGACGCCACCGTGTGCCCCAGGCCCCGGCTGCCGAAGTGGACCCCCACCCACACGGTCGCGTTCTCGTCGGCGAACACGTCCACGTAGTGGTTGCCGCTGCCCACGGTGCCGAGCTGGTTGCGTGCCTTGGCGCGGAGGCTGTCGCGCTCGTGCTTCCCCGGCACGGCATCCCACGCCGGATGCTCGAACAGCGCATGATCCGCCGGTGCGTCGTCGGCCCGGTTGTTCCGCCCCATGCCGAACGAGATCGTGCGCTGGATCTCGTCCGCCAGGAGCTCGAGGTCCGCCCGCGTGTACTCGTGCAGCCGCCGGTTGGTGCGAATCGCGGCGTTGCCGCACGCGATGTCGAATCCCACGCCCACGACGCTCACCTGGTCGCGGTAGGCCGCCACGCCGCCGATCGGCATCACGTAGCCCACGTGGCCATCGGCCATGAGCGCGACGCGCTCCGCGCGGCTCGCCACGTCGCGCAGCTGCGCCAGCGTCTTGTCGTCATGCGTTCCGAAGATCACCGGCTCGTTCATGGTTCACCGCCTCTCTGTGAAAATGCACCGTCGGAGCGTGTACGCATGCGCCTGCCCGGACTTGAACCGGGACGCCGAGGCACGGCGTTCTGAGCGCCGCGTGTCTGCCATTCCACCACAGGCGCGCACAAAACGACTTCCCGCTCAAGCGATCGACAAGTGCGCCCGGCTGGACTCGAACCAGCGCCCTCGAGCCCAGCCTCCGGGTTCGTAGCCCGGCACTCTGTCCGGTTGATCTACAGGCGCATCAGTCATGTCTGGACCAGGAGTCGAACCTGGGACGCGCGGCTCTTCGGGCCGCCGCTCTACCGGCTGAGCTATCCAAACTGAGTCGACCAGGCGGGATTCGAACCCGCGGCCCCGTGGTCCCGAACCACGTGCGCTACCGGCTGCGCCAACGTTGGCACAATCG
>QHTP01000196.1 GCA_003220855.1 Gemmatimonadota bacterium | reverse complement strand
GCACGGGGGATTGGGTCAAAGTGCTCGCGGTGATCCTACTCGGCGTGGCGGTGCACGTCGTGGAGGCGAACGTCGTGGTGCCCCGGATCATGGAGCGGCGCTTGGCCCTGCCGCCGGTGCTCACCATCGCGAGCGTCCTCACCATGGGGACGCTGATCGGCCTCGTGGGCCTGGTGGTCGCCGTGCCAGTGCTCGCGGTCACGATGGTGGTCCTGCGGCACGTGCTGCAGGCGGAGGTGTACGGCGACGCCGGCCACGCGGAGCCGGCCGTGCTGCGCGCGACGGGCGAGTTCGCCGCGCCCAGGACGAAGGTGCCCGTCTGATGCCTCCGGCGAATACGCAGCGCTTCCTCATTATCGCCGACGGCCAGTTCGAGCCCATGACCTCGAAGACGGCCAACTGCTGCATCCGCTACATGCCCGAGCGGGTGGTGGGGGTGTTCGACCGCGGTCACGCCGGGAAAACCGTGGGCGACGTGCTGGGCTTCGGCGGCACGATTCCAGTGGTGGGGGACTTCGAGGCGGGCCTGCACCTCGGCGCCACCGCCGTGCTGATCGGCATCGCGCCGATGGGGGGGCGGTTACCGGCCGAATGGCGCGGCTGGCTGCGCCGCGCTATCGAGCACGGTCTCGAGATCTGGAGCGGCCTGCACACGTTCATCGGTGACGACCCCGAGCTGGGCCGGCTCGCCCGTGAGCGCGGCGTGCGCATCTTCGACGCCCGCAAGCCGCCCGCGAACCTCCCGGTGGCGGACGGGCTCGCGGCCGAGGTGGACGCGTACGTCGTGCATACCGTGGGGTCCGACTGCAACGTCGGCAAGATGACGGCCCAAGTCGAGCTGCGGAACGCGCTGATCAAGCGAGGGGCGAGCACGCGCTTCGTCGCCACCGGGCAGACGGGGATCTTCATCGAAGGCTGGGGGATCGCCGTGGACGCCGTGGTGGCCGACTTCATCGCCGGGGCGTCCGAATGGCTGGTGCTCGAGGCGGCGAAGGACGCCAACGTCATTCTCGTGGAAGGGCAGGGGAGCCTGATTCATCCCGGCTATTCCGCGGTCACCTTGGGGCTGCTCCACGGCTGCTGCCCCGATGCGCTCATTCTGTGCCACCAGGCGACGCGCGAGTACATCGGCGATTATCATGGCCGCGAGCCGTGGGTGAGGATCCCGCCCCTGTCGGAGCTGGTGGAGATCTACGAGCGCGCCGCCGCACCGGTGCGACCCACCAAGGTGATCGGCATCTGCCTGAACACGTACGACTTGACCGAGGCTCGGGCGCGCGAGGCCGTCGACCGCGCGGCGGAGGAGACGGGCCTTCCCGCCACCGATCCAGTGCGGTTCGATGCAGCGCCGCTGGTGGATGCGATCGTCCAGGGGGCGATGGCGGTGCAATAAGGATGGCGGCGGCGGCGATCGGATGCCGTCCGACGCCGACGCCGCGGCTAGGCTCGCTCCGTGGCGACCCCCGCGTCCGCACCGCTGCTGGTCGTGACCGACGTGGCGGCGCGTCTGGTCCGCCGCGGGCTGCTCGCGCCGGGCGACGCGGCGCGCGGCGGCTGGCGCCGGGCGCGGCTGCTGGTGTTCCGTCGCGGCCCGGTCGTGTGCGAGCGGCCGCCCGACGCATGGACGTGCGACGTGGCGCTGCACCCGCGCGGCGCGCGCGCGCGTTGACGCTCCTCGGGGGCGCTCCTACGTTTCAGCCGCACCGATGACTCTCGCGCTCTACAACACCCTCAGCCGTCGCGTCGAGCCATTCGCACCGCTCGCGCCCCCGCGCGTCACCCTCTATACCTGCGGCCCGACGGTCTGGAACTACGCGCACATCGGCAACTTCCGGACATTCCTGTTCGAGGACTTGCTGCGCCGCTACCTCGCCTACTCGGGGTACGACGTCTTCCACATCATGAACCTCACCGACGTCGACGACCGCACCATCAAAGCCGCCGCGGCCGCGGGCAAGCGGCTGGACGAGCATACGGCGCCCTTCGTGCAGGCCTTCTTCGAGGATCGCGACTACCTGCGGATTCAGCCGGCCCATGCCTACCCGCGGGCGACCGCGTCGATACCCGCGATGGTGCGCCTGATCGAGCGACTGCTCGAGCGCGGCGTGGCGTACAAGGGCGAAGATGGCTCGGTCTACTTCGCCATCGCCAAGTTTCCGACCTACGGGCGGTTGTCGCGGCTCGACACGCGCGAGCTCAAGGTGGGCGCGCGGGTCGCGAGCGACGAGTATGCCAAGGACGATCCGCGCGATTTCGCTCTATGGAAAAAGGCCGAGCCGGCGGACGAGCAGGTGGGCGCGGCGTGGGACGCGCCGTTCGGCCGGGGCCGTCCGGGATGGCACCTCGAGTGCTCCGCGATGTCGCTCGAGCAGATCGGAAAATGCTGTCGCACCGAGACGCTCGACATTCACGCTGGTGGCGTCGATCTGATCTTCCCGCATCACGAGGACGAGATCGCGCAGTCGGAGGCGGCGACCGGACAGGCGTTCGCGCGCTATTGGCTACACGGCGAGTTCCTCAACGTGCGCGGCACCAAGATGTCGAAGCGCTTCGGCAACTTTCTCACCGCGCGCGACCTGCGCGAGCAGGGCGTGGACGCCGCGGCGATACGGCTGCTGTTCTGGCAGACGCACTACCGCAAGGCGCTCGACTTCACGGACGAGGCGCTCGCAGGCGCGGGGGCGGGGGTCAAGCGGCTCGGCGAGTTCCGAGAGCGGCTTCTCGGGGAAAGGGGAAAGGGGAAAGGGGAAGGGACGCTCTCGGAGCTGGCGGCGAAGTTCGCGGCCGACTTCCGCGCCGCGCTCGACGACGACCTCAATGCGCCGCGCGCCTGCGCCGCACTGTTCGCATTGGTGCACGACGGCAACGCCGCCCTTGATGCGGGGGCGCCGGGCGCAGCGGTCGCGCTCGGGGTGCTCGACCGGGCGATGGACGTGCTCGACGCGCTCCCCACAGCCAAACGGCTCGACCCGGAGCTCAGACGGTGGATCGAGGACCGCACTGCCGCTCGGGACAAAGCCCGCAAGGCCAAGGACTTCAAGGAGGCGGACCGGATTCGCGCGGAGCTCGCGAGCCGGGGTGTGGAAATCGAGGACACACCGACCGGGACCAAGTGGCGACTGGTCTAAGTGCTTAGCGCCACAGCCACTTGCCCCAGTGACGTTGTCCCCTTAAGCTTCGGGTCTGGAGAGTTTGGCGTCGACCAGCTGACGTAGCTCAACTGGTAGAGCAGCTGATTTGTAATCAGCAGGTTAAGGGTTCGAGTCCCTTCGTCAGCTCACGTTGCCGAAGAGGAACAACACACTGCCCCGACCCTTGTCGAGTTCGGAGGGATACACACACCCCGCGCTGTTGCGAACGCGGGGTGCGTCGTCACTGGGGCCAAGCAATGCCGTGGGGGAGTGCGAGCGCTGCCGGCGCGGTGGGGTGCCCGAGTGGCCAAAGGGAGCAGACTGTAAATCTGCCGGCGACAGCCTACGAAGGTTCGAATCCTTCCCCCACCACTCGGCGCGCGGGCGTAGCTCAGTTGGTAGAGCATCAGCCTTCCAAGCTGAGGGT
>QHTP01000195.1 GCA_003220855.1 Gemmatimonadota bacterium | reverse complement strand
CCGCACTGGTGGGGTTCGCGTGGTGGATCTTCGACGTGGGGGTGCGGGGCTCGTTCGGCGCCGTCGCGTTCATCACGGTGCTCGGCGCCCTGTCGTTCAACGGGCTCGGAATGCTGGTGGCGAGCCGTGCCCGCACCATCGAGGCGGTCTCCGGACTGATGAACCTCGTGATGCTCCCGATGTGGATCCTGTCGGGTACGTTCTTCTCGTATGCCCGTTTTCCGGAGGCGATGCAGCCCTTCGTGAGGGCCCTGCCGCTCACCGCGCTGAACGACGCCCTGCGGGCCGTCATGATCGACGGCAGCCCACTCGCGCGGCTGGGAACGCCGCTCGGGATCGTGACGGCGTGGGGCGTCGCCAGCTTCGCCGTCGCGCTGCAGATCTTTCGATGGCGCTAGGTCAGGGGCTCACGATCACGACGCCCTTCATGCCCAAGGTGTCGTGAAACATGCAGTGATACGGGTACGTCCCGGCGGTGCTGAAGGTGAACTGAAAGCTTCCGCCGGGCGTGTTGCCGCAGGGAGGGTAGGGACACGTCGCCGGCGGCGGGCCGGGTGGAGCGATCGCGGAGCTGTTCCACACACCGGCCGCGTCACTCGTGGACGTGTGCTGCGTCGTGCCACCATTGCTCCAGCTGACCACACTGCCCAGGGCGACCCTCAAGGTCTCCGGTGAGAAGCGGTACTCGGCCATCGTCACGGTGGCCGCCGGCGGCGGATTCCCGTTCCCGCCGCCGCCCGCGCTGGTGGGGCTCGACCCGCCGCAGGCGGCCGCCAGCACCGTGACAAGCACCTCACACCGCATCCTCATCTCTTCCCCTGACGTGGTCCGATGCTATATGTGTACGAAACGTCCCGGCCTCGCAATCGGGATCTTGTCCGGCTCGTGTCAACGCCCGGTTCACTCTCCTCGCAGGACAGCCCTGAGCCGGCGCAGCAATCCGCGTGACCGCCGCAGCGCCTCCCGGAACGCGGTTGCCGTCTGGAAGCGCGCTGCCGGATCGCTCGCCAGCGCACGGCGCAGCACCTCTTCCAGCTCGCGCGGCACGTCATGCCGGGCGTCTGTGAGCGGCGGCAGGTCGTCGGTGGTCTGGCGGGCGAGGATCGCTTCGGGCGTGCGTCCGTCGAATGGGGGGCGACCGAGCAGCGCGAAGTACGCCGTCGCGGCGAGCGAGTACAGGTCCGCGCGCTGGTCGACGCGCTCGCCCAGGAGCTGCTCCGGCGCCGCGAACTGCGGCGTGCCGCTGCGCGAGGTGGCACCGCCGAACCGGCCGTCGCCACGCAGCGCCAGGGCCAATCCGAAATCGGTGATGCGCAGCCGCCCGTCGGGCTCGATCAGCATGTTCTCCGGCTTCAGGTCCCGGTGCACCAGCCCGAGGGCGTGCGCGTGTTCGAGCGCCGAAAGCCCCTGGTCGAGCACGCGCACGGTCTGATCCACCGAGAGCGGTCCCTGCGCCTGGACCAGCTGCGCGAGGTTCGTCCCGGGCACGAGCTCCATCGTGTACCACTCCAGTCCCGCCCGGCCCATGATGTCGTAGATGCTGACGATGCTCGGGTGCCGCAGCCGGGCGGCGAGCTGCGCCTCGCGGCGGAACCGCTCCGTCACGGCGGCATCGGCCGTGAGCGACGGGTGCAGGACCTTGATCGCCACGTCGCGCTCCAGCCCGAGGTCGCGCGCCCGATACACTCGCCCGAAACCGCCCGTCCCGATCTCCTCGAGCAACTCGTAGTCGTCTCCCAGGGCGCGGCGCAGTCGTCGCTCGAAGCCCGCCTCCGCCAGCTGGGGGGTCGCCGCCGGTTCCTGAAACACGCCGGCGTCGCTCACGAAGTCCTCGAGCATCTCCGTCGCCGTGAAATAGCGGCTGCTGGGCGCAGGCTGCAGCGCGCGCAACAGCACCCGCTCGAGGGCCGCCGGCACCGCGTGCCGCAGCTGCCGCGGAGGCACGACCCGCGCCGGGTCGGCGTCCGGCTCGTGGCCGGTGAGCACGTAATAGACCAGGGCTGCCACTGCGTACACGTCGCTCGCCGGCTCGCCCGGCCCTCCGGCGCGCACCTCCGGCGCGACGAAGGCCCCTCCCGCCCCGCGCTCCTCGGGGGGAACATAGGGAAGACACCAGTTGGCGTAGCGCAGGTCCGTGATCACGGCCCGGCCCGAGAGCTCGAGCATGAGCGTCAGCGGCACGATACGACGGAGGATCACGCCCCTGGCGTGCGCGTGCTCCGCCGCGCTGAGCAGGTCGCGCACCAACGTGTGCGCGGTCGGGATGGGCCGCGGTCCGCGCCGCAGCGCGTCGGCGAGACTCTCTCCTTCCACCCAGTTCGTCGTGCGGTAGGCGAAGCTCCCCGGAATGGCCGCGGCGTATACGTGGCGGATGGTGGGGTGGTCGAGCGCGGCGAGAGTCTCCGTCTCGCGCAGGAACCAGGCGCGCCCCGGTACGTCAGGCGCGAGATGGGCGTACAGCGCGACGTGCCGCTTGAGCACGCGGTCCCAGGCGTGGTACACCACGCGCTCGACCGTCGCGGCCACGAGCCGGTCGATGCGGAACGCCGGCTCGAGCACGCGCACGACACCCTCGAGCAGGTCGGCGGGAGGCGTGGCGGAGGTCATCGCCGCCCAATTTAGCGACCCTTGGGGCTGGCCACCGTGAGGCGGCGGATGTGACCGTGGTCACACCGGCGTAACGAAGCCCGGGGTGGCGGAGTCTTGAGAGAGACTCTGAACCGGAGGGGAATTCCCCCATGCGCCGCTATTTCCCGACGCTCGCGCTCGCCCTGGCTGCCTGTGGACCGGGCGTCTATACGCGGGCCGAAGTCGTGTACGCCGAGCCCGCTCAGTATGTGTACGTCGAGCCGGTGGACCAAGTCGTGGTCGTGACGCGCGACGTGCTGGTGCGTCGCGGCTACGAGGTGTATCGCGTGGAGGACGACGGTCCCACCCGCGTGATCTGGGCACGGCGCGGCAACGAAGAGGTCGTGCGCGTGTTCGCCACCCGGGAGGGGGAGCGCGTGCAGATCCGCGGGATACGAGAGACGCGGGACCGCGGCCGGCACAAGGGGTGGGTCCGGCAGGGCAGGGCCGAAGAAGTCGTGGGCGATATCGACGTGCGGCTGCGGGCCCGCGCGCACTAGCCGGCCGGACGGCTGGCCAGTAGTTTTGGCCCCCGACCGAAGGGTCCGGAGGATCCATCAGCTACGAGCCGCTGCCCGACCGCCGCACCCGCGACGATCGCCGTCAACTCGACGATCGCCGCTCCGGCGTCGACCGCCGGTCGCGCTCCGAGCGGCGCCAGGGGAACACGCCCGTACCGGACGAGCGCCGCTCGAGGTCGGAGCGGCGCTCAAGCGGCGAGCGGCGGCGGGCCCCGCGCCGCTCGCTCACCCCCCGCCGCCTCATCCCGGACCGCCGCGCCAAGGGGAGTCCGCTGCTCGCGTAGCGAGTGCCTTACCTCAGGCTGATCGATTCCGTCACCCACGACGTCACCGAGAT
>QHTP01000194.1 GCA_003220855.1 Gemmatimonadota bacterium | reverse complement strand
GGGATGCCGCGTTGGTCGCCGGACGGTGCCTCGCTCGTGTTCTACGAAGTCCTGGGCACGGCGCCACAGCTGATCTCTCAACTCTTCACCATTCACGTCGATGGAAGCGGGAAGACGAAGCTGAGCGTGGCCGCCGTCAACGAGGGCTGGCCGAACTGGAGCCGGCTGCCCTGACGTGTAGAAGCGCGCCACGTCTGCTGCGTTCGCAGTGCTATTATCCATCCTTCCAGTCCATCGAGCCCCCAATGCGCACCGCGTTCTCGATTGTCGCCACAGCTCTCGCCGTCACGCCGCTCGTCGGACAGGAACCGTATCGGCCGCCCGTGGTCGGCCGCTGGGATTTGACGCTCACGGCGAGCGACGGCCGCAAGTTGCCCTCGTGGCTCGAGGTGCAGGTCTCGGGCGATCACGTGCTCGTCGGGCGCTTCGTCGCGGTGGTGGGCAGCGCGCGGCCGATTTCCAAGCTCGCTTATGCGAAGGACACGTTGCGATTCGCGATTCCGTCGCAGTGGGAACAAGGCAGTGACGATTTACGGCTCGAGGCGGTGCTGGCCGGCGAGACGCTGTCGGGTGCGGTGACGATGCCCGACGGGACGCGGCTGCCGATGACCGGCGTGCGCGCGCCTTCCCTACATCGCAACGCTCCGCCGCGGTGGGGCATGCCGGTGCGGCTGTTCAACGGGCGCGATCTGACGGGATGGCATCCGGCGGGGGGAGGCGAGAATCAGTGGAAGGTGGTCGACGGCGTGCTGTCGAATCAGAAGGGCGGCGCCAATCTCGTGACCGATCGGACGGTCGTCGATTTCAAGCTGCACGTCGAGTTCCGTTATCCCGCGCTCGGCAACAGCGGAATTTACCTGCGCGGTCGTCACGAGGTGCAGATCGAAGATCCCGATGTCGGCACGACGCCCTCCGAGGCGCTCGGCTCGATCTACGGGTTCATCGCGCCGACCGAGTCAGTCGGGAAGAAGCCCGGCGAGTGGCAGACGTACGACATCACGCTGGTGGGGCGCCTGCTGACGGTGGTGCTGAACGGGCACCGGATTATTTGTGAGCAGAACATCCCGGGGCCGACGGGTGGGGCGCTCGACAGCAATGAAGGCGCGCCGGGGCCGATCTTCTTACAGGGAGATCACGGGCCGGTGGACTATCGCAACATTGTCCTGACTCCTGCCCGCTGAGAGCCTAGCCTACAGCCCCTGCTGGAACCGCAACCCCAGCGTGCGATAGCTGAACCCCGCGGTCGAGGTCTTGCCAATCGCCGCGGCCGCGGCGCTGTTCGTGACCAGCCCTACCAGCACGATCTCGTTGCTCGCGCCCCACCCCCGCGTGAGCGTCAGGCTCATGTGCCACTCCAGCTGATGGGCCGCCCCCTGGAACACCTGCTGTGAGCCGACCCCGCCATCCGCGCGCACACCCCAGCGCGTCCGGCGCCAATCGGCAGTCACACGCCCTTCGAGCACCGAGAAGCGGTTCGGCGAAAAGTAGCCGCTGCCACGCTGCCGGTAGCCCATGACACGCGCGAACGGACCGACCTGGACGCCCGGCAGTGCCCGGGCCAGCACGGCGGCGACGGCCGAATAGCGCCGGTTGCCGTCCGACAGCCAGGCACCGCCGCCGCCGCCTGAGAGCGACCAGTGGGACGAGGGAGCGACGTCCACGCTCCCGTCCAGCGCGTTCACCACGAGTCCGCTTGCGATCAGCGTGGCGGTCTCGTCGAAGGGCGCCCGACTGTAACCGATGCCGCCCGCTACGTCGCGGCCCGGCCGGAGCCGCAGTCCCAGCGCCGCCGTCAATGGCGTGGTCCCGCCGCCCCCGTCCGGCTCGAGTCGCCGCACGCCCAGCCCTGCCTGCACTCCCGCCTTCGCACCGAGCGGCACGGAGAACTGACCCCCAACGCCGAGACTTGAGCCGGCCGTCGCGTTCAACGACGCGCGTCGCCAACCCGCACGCAGCGTGCCCCGCACCGCCGTGCTGAGCGAGGCTTCGTAGTAGGCTTCCTGCGCCACGAACGTGTTGCCGTCGGAATCCCCCGCGCCGTCGACCGTCGTCCGCACACTCGGCCGGACGGCCGCCCGGAGCTCCCGCTCGAGCTCGAGCACCGTGCGATCCTGCGGCGCGAGCGCCCGGGCCCGCGCCGCGTAGCCTTCCGCGAGCGCCGGCTGTCCCTTCCAATAGAGCGTCTGGGCGAGGCCGATCAGCAGCTCGGGCTCGTCTGGGTGCCGGGCCAGTGCCTCGCGCCACAGCCCCTCCGCCCGGTCCAGGTCGCCGCTCCACGCCACCGTGCGCGCCCGGCCCGCCAGCGCATCGGTGCGGTCGGGCGTGCGCGCCAGCACGGAGTCGTACAGCGCGCCTGCCGCCGCCGTGCGATCGGCCCACGCGAGCACCCGGGCCTGCGCCACCATGATGTCGCCGTCCCGCGGCGCGAGGCGGCGCAGCCGGCCGAAGCGCTCGAGCGAGCGAGCGAGCTTGCCGTCCCAGCTGTCCAGGATCGCCAGCTGGTACAGCGACCGCACGCTAGTCGAGTCGGCCACGAGCACCCGCTCGTAGGCCGCGCGCGCCGCGCGATAATCGCCCCGCTGAAACGCCGCCTCGGCGTCGGGCAGCTGCGCCGCGAGCGGGCGGACGAGAAACGCGGCGGTGGCGACGAGCACGAGCAGCACGCTGCCCCCCCTCCCCGCCCTCACCAGCTCCCCCACACGTCCCGCAGCGCCGCGTACACCGGCTTCAGACGCTCGTGCCACTCCGGCTCCTCCCACGGCGGCCAGGCGTACGTCCCGCCCGCGGGCAGCCAGGCGCGCAGCGCACCGTCGTCGCGAGCCACGGCCGCCACCGCGAAGCGGAATCCCGCGCTCACCGTGGTCTCGAAGCGGTCCGGTGGCACGATACGCCGCAGCACGCGACGCGACGAGGGATCTGTCACGTTCAGCAATCCCCAGGGGAGCCGCACCGCGATGAGCCCCGCCTCGCGATCCACGTACCAGTCCGCCAGACTCGACGCGTCCGCCCGCCCGTAGCGCAGGCGCCCGCGGTTCACGCCGCGCGCCGGGAAGGTCCGCCCGTCGCGCCCGATGCGCCAGCGATTGGTCGTCACGAACAGCGAATCCCACGCACCGTGCGTGGCCGCGCGCTCGAGCGTCGCCCCCCAGTGATAGAACGGGTCGAGCGCCGTCGGCCCCGCCCCGGGCCGCGGGATCAGGTACGGGTTGTACGCCGGCGCCACCAGGAGCTGCGCGTCGGTCGTGTCGTTCAGGACGAGCGCGAACTCGAAACCCACATCGCTCGCGCGCGACACTCGCGGCAAGACTCGTTCGCCGCCCGCACCTGCGTGGGTGTCGATACATGGCGCCGCTGCGCTCGACCAGGGGCAACCCGCGCCACCGGGCCGCGTCGCCGCCTGGCTGGGGCGTCGCGTCGGCGGCTCCCGCATATTCGCCCAGGAGGCCGTAATTCTGCTCCGCGTCCATTACGTTGTGCCACAGACGGGTCCGCTCGGCGGGCAGCTCCAGGTCGATCGTCACCCACGTGTGCTTGAACCACTCGTCGAGCCACGCGAACACGATGCCCCCTGCCAGGCCCGCTTCCCGGATCTCCCGCGTTAGGCGAACGTCGATGGCCGCCATTTCCTCCTCGTCGTGGCCGCCGCGATGCATTCCCTCGGGCTGGAGATGCGAAACGCCGCGCGACGACGGCACGCCGTACTCGGCGATGAGCAACGGTCGTCCCGCATGAAGACGCCGCAGCTCCAGCAGGTAGCCAAAGTAGTGCGACGGCCCCGCGGTGGAGCGGGCCGCCCCGTATCCCACATCGAGAGCGATGAAGTCGGGATAGTACGGGTAGGCGTGATACGCCGCGAAATAGCCGGCCACGTCCGCCGCGGTCGGCCGTACCAGCATAGCGTCCAGCGCATCCACGTCGTTGTCGTACTCCTTGAGCCGCGGGTTGGGCGGAAAGCCGTAGCGGCGGCGCAGGGCCTGTTCCTCTGCGCGGCTCGACTCTGTAGCATGGTGCAACGGGTCGAGCGGCGGCCAGTTGGTATAGGCGATCGGCCGCTGCGCGTGGTAGACATCCCATTCATACCGCAGCAGCTCGTCACATTGCTCCGCCAGCCACACATCGGCCGGCGTGCCGCGATCCACGGCGAGAAACCGCCCACGGTAGCTGCGACGCCCGTGCGGCCTCCGGTTGTACGCGCGGATCGAGAACGGCTCCCACTCCCGCCCCAGCACGAACGCCAGCACGTACTCGGAGACGTCGGCGTCGTAGCGCCCCCACGCGTGCCCCGCTTGGGCGGCGACCAGCGCGCGACCGTGGACCACGTCCACCGCCCGCCGCATCTCGCGGCGGAAGTCGGCCTTCCAACCGGGGGCGTCGTAATTGCCGCCCGGGGGCAGCTCGGCCCACACCCCGTGCACCAGCCAGAGGGCGCGGTCGGGGTGCGCTTCGTTCCAGCGCCGCACCGCGCGATAGAATGCCGGCGGGAGAATCGTGTAGAGCCGTACCGTGTTCGCGTTGGCGAGGGCGATCAGCTCGACCCAGCGTGCATACGTGGAGTCGTCGGCGGGGAACTGGGACGGGAACTTCCCCGGCAGCGCGGCCCCGAGATTGACGCCCTTCACATAAAACGGCTCCCAGCCTTTCGCGGTCCGCACCTCGAAGTGCTCCCCCTGCGTGCGCGCCGGGACCCGAGGCTCCAGGCCCGGCGGCACCGGCGGAGACGCGAGCCCCGAGTCCACGCCCCACGCGAGCAGCTGATCGACCGCGTCGGCGTAATCCGGCGCCAGCGCGACCGCCCGGCGCAGCGCGAGCACCGCCTCGGGCCGCCGGCCCAGCCGCCCCCGGGCCACGCCCAGGCCGTACCAGCCGTCCGCGGCCGTCGAGTCCGCCGCGACCGCACGCTGGAACAGTCGCTCCGCCTCCGCCGCGTGCCCCTGGCGCAACAGCACGAACCCGGCGCCGATGGCGGGATCGGCTGCGCTCGGACACAGGGCTTGGGCGGCGGCGAACTGGGCTGCTGCGGGCTCGAGCGCCCCGTTGCGATAGGCGCGCCACGCGCTGTCGACCGCCGCGGAGGCGGCTTGGGCACAGACCGCGACCGTGGGGTGCTGCGCCGGCAGGGCCACGAGCAGGACGAGCATGACGGTCGGACAACATAATGAAAGTGGTGCGGCGCTATGGCATTCGCGCTCCGCCTTTCCAATCTTGTCACCATGTCGGTGGACCCCACGCCCGCCGAGCTGCCACCGGGGCTCCTGGCCGAGTACCTGGAGAGCGCCGCCGAGCAGCTACAGGTGCTGGCCGAGTTGGCGGACCGCCTGTTGGTGGCGGCCGACGATGCCGATGCGCTGGATCGACTGCGCCGGGAGACGCACAAGATCCGCGGGTCTGCGGGGTCGTACGGCTTCTGGCAGGCGTCCCGTCTCGCGGCCGGGATGGAGGAGACCGCCAAAGACTGGGTGGCCCGCCCCAATGACGCGGACCTGGACCGCGGCTCGGTGGCGCAGTGGTTCGTGGTGCAGCTCGCCGACGCGCTGCAGCTCGAGCCTCCCCCCGCGGGGGAGCGCTCCGCCGGACGAGTGCAGCCGCCTCCGCCCCGTCCGGCACCGCCCGCCTCAGCGCCGACCGGCGCGGGGGCGGACGCTCCCGAGGTGATCGTGGTGGAGGACGACCCGGCGTTGGCGGGGCTGCTCGAGTACGGCCTGCGCGCTCGCGGCTACCGATTCGTGACCTTCCGCAACGGGCGAGACGCGCTGGACGCCCTGCTCGCCCTGGACCCGGGCGACGAGCACCCGCTGTTGCTGCTCGATGTCGACCTCCCGGCGCTCGACGGTTACTCCATCCTCGATACACTCACGCGGGAGCGTCCGGGGCAGTACCGCGTGGTGTTCACCACGGTGCACGGCGACGAGTCGGAGCAGTTGCGCGGGCTCGAAGCGGGGGCGCTCGATTACCTGGTGAAGCCGATCAGCCTGCGCGTGGCCCTCGAGAAAATCCGCCGTTGGGTCGGCCGGTGACCGCCCGTCACTTCTTGACGGTCGTCGCGCTGGTGCAGGGCGTACTGCTCGCCGCCCTGCTGATCTTGATCGTGCTCAATCGCTGGTTCCGGCTGCGCCGCCGTGCACGTGACGATCCCCGCCGGCTGGCCGTCGAGGGCGTGATGCAGCGCTGGGCGTTAGGGGAGGCGGACGTACGGGTCGTGCTGGTGCAGCTCGCCCGGCTTCCGGTCTCGCTCGCGGTGGACGCCCTCGTGAGCTGGTCGGCGCGGGTGCCGGGCGACCGCTGGCGCCGGCTGGCAGGCGCGCTCGAGCACGAGTGGTGGGCGCGCCTGGTGCGCAGCAACAGCAAGTCGGGCCGTTGGTGGAAGCGGCTCGAAACGGCGCGCTTCCTCTCCGTCGCGGCCACGCCGGGCGACACCGCGCGCCTGCTCAAACTGCTGCGCGATCCGCATCCCGCCGTGCACATCGCCACGGTGGCCACGCTCGAGCGGGTGGAGAGCGCGGCGCTCGCAACCGCGGCGCTCGAGCGGCTGCCGCAGCTCGCGCCGACGGTGAGCGCCTATTACGCCGGGATGTTGCGCCGCTCTCGCACGGTGGTGGTCCAGCTGCTGCTCACCCGGCTGCGCCGCACCGACGACCCAGCGCTGGCGCGACTCACCGAGTTCGCCGGCCGGCTGCAGGAGCCGGCGCTGCGCGAGTCACTCACGGCGCTCGCCGGCCACGCGGATGCCGAGGTGCGCACCCAGGTCGCACGCGCGCTCGGCGCTTTCCCGCACCCCGAGTCGATTGCGGCATTGACCCGGCTCGCGGGCGACGCGCAGTGGCCTGTGCGTGCCCAGGCGGCGCGGTCGCTCGGCATGCTGGCCGATCCGGCCACGCTGCCGCTGTTGCACGCGGCGCTGCGCGACCCGGACTGGTGGGTGCGGCTGCGCAGCGGGCTCGCCCTCACGCGCTTCGGCTCCGCCGGCCGCAACGCGCTGCTCGCGGCAGAAGTGGGCGCGGACACGAGCGCACGCGACATGGCACGCCTGGTGCTCGGGCTCTCGCCCCAGGCACTCGCCGAGTTCGCCGCGTGAGCGGGCTCCTCCGCGACGCGAACTTCGCGATCCTCGTCTACTTTCTGGCGCTCAACTCGTTCTACGCGCTGCTGCTGGTCCTCTCGATCCCGGAGATCTGGGAGCAGACCCGGCTCGCGGAGGACGAGGACTTCCAGCGCCTGATGCAGAGCGATGCCCTCCCGCCCATCACGATCCTGGTGCCCGCG
>QHTP01000193.1 GCA_003220855.1 Gemmatimonadota bacterium | reverse complement strand
AGGCGTTCAGCGACCTGAAGGTCGCCCGTGCGCGCGCCGATCACGTGGACATCGTCTTTAACGCGGGCCATCCGGGCGTGGCGGAGCCGCACTACCACGTGATTGTGTGGTACGTGTCGCCGCAGCGCGCGGCCCAGCTCGCCAAGTGACGACACCGGCACGTCGCGCGGATCCTCGCCCAGCGCCGGGTGCATCCGGCCCGCCTGCGGAGATGAGATGGTAACGGGCTCCAGCGCCCTGCTCGTGGAGCGGCTGAGCCGGTTCGCGGCCCGCGCGTCCTATGACGATCTGTCCAAGGCGGCGGGCGAACAGCTCAAGATCCGCGTGCTTGATGCTCTGGCGTGCGCGATCGGCGCCCTGGACGGAGCGCCGGTGCGGCTGGTGCACGACCAGCTGGAGGAATTCGACGGCTCGGGGCCCTGCTCGCTGCTCGGCGGTGGCCACGCCGCACCGGATCGGGCGGCCTTCTACAACTCGGCGCTCGTGCGCTACCTCGACTTCAACGACAGCTACCTCGCGAAGGGCGAGACCTGTCACCCGAGCGACAACCTCGGGGCCGTGCTCGCCGCCGCGGAATACGCTCGCGCGTCGGGTCGCGACTTCCTCGCCGCGCTCGCCCTGGCCTACCAAGTGCAATGCCGGCTGAGCGACGTGGCGCCAGTGCGCGACGCGGGCTTCGACCACGTAACGCAGGGCGCGTACGCGGTTGCCGCCGGCGGCGCGCGAGCGCTCGGGCTCGACCCCGCCCGCACCGCGCACGCGATCGCGATCGCGGGCACCGCATTCAACGCGCTCCGCGTCACCCGCACTGGCCCGCTGTCGCACTGGAAAGGCCTCGCCTTCGCTAACGTCGCCGGGGCTGTCACGCGGACCACATTCCTCGCCCGTCGCGGCATCACCGGTCCTCTTGAGGTGTTCGAGGGTGAGAAAGGCTTCATGGACGCCGTGGCCGGCTACTTCGAGTTGAATTGGGAGAACGAGGACCTCGAGCGCGTCACCCAGACGATTCTGAAGAAGTACAATGCCGAAATCCACTCGCAGAGCGTACTCGAAGCCGTGCTCGAGCTACGCGCGCGCGAGCACCTCTCGGCGGCCGATGTCGAGCGTGTAGAGGTCGACGTCTTTGACGTCGCCTACCGCATCATCGGCGGCGGTGAGGAGGGAGATAAGATGATGGTCCGCAATAAAGAACAAGCGGATCATAGCCTCCCCTATCTGGTGGCCGTGGCGTTGCTGGACGGTGAGGTCATGCCGGCGCAGTACCGGCCCGCGCGCATTCTCAGTGACGACGTGCAGGCCCTCCTGCTGCGTGTGGCGGTGCGCCCCGATGACGCATTCTCGCGCCGCTTCCCAGCGGAAATGCCCTGCCGCGTGCGAGTGACCCTGCGCGACGGTCGAGTGCTGACGGCGGAGCTCGCGGACTACCCCGGCTTTCTTACGCGCGGGCGGACGTGGGGGGCCGCTCGTGAGAAGCTCGAGCGGCTCGGTGCACCGTACACGACGCTCTCACTGCGGGACCGGATCGCAGGCACGGTGGCCGAGTTGGAGCGGTTCCGTGTATCTGAGCTGACGAGCCTGCTCACCGCCGTGCGGCGCCCCGGGACCGCGGCGGCCGCCTAAGGAGACGACCCGATGACGACCACAATCGCATCCAAGGCTAGAGCGACGATCGAAACCGAGCGGGGGTTTGGCTTCCTGCGGACCAACCCACGGAAGGCCAAGCCACGGCATGAGGGCCTCACCGAGATCCGGGGCCCGTACTACAGCGCCATGGGCCCGCGGTATCTCGCCGACGTGCTTGAGACGATGGGGCCCTATGTCGATTCGCTGAAGTTCGCGGGGGGCTCGTTTACCCTGATGCCCCGGCGCTCGCTCACGGAACTCATCGAGCTCTGTCACCGCCACGACGTGGCCGTGTCCACCGGCGGATTCATCGAGCGAGTCCTCACTCAAGGAGCCGACGCCGTGGACCGCTATATCGGCGAGTGTCGCGACCTCGGCTTTGATATCATCGAGATCTCGAGCGGGTTCATCACCCTGCCGGCCGACGATTGGCTGCGGCTCGTGGAGCGCGTCCAGCAGGCGGGGCTTAAGGCCAAGCCCGAGGTCGGCGTCCAGTTCGGCGCCGGCGGCGCGACGCGCGCCGAGGAGCTCGAGCAGGAGGGCACGCGTGATGTCGAGCGGGCGATCCGGCTTGCGCGGCGGTTCCTCGATGCCGGCGCCTATCTGATCATGATCGAATCCGAGGGGATCACCGAGAACGTGAAACGGTGGCGCACCGACGTGGCGGCGCGGATCGTCGATGCCCTCGGCCTTGAGCGCGTCATGTTCGAGGCGGCCGACCCGGACGTGTTTGCATGGTACGTAAAGAATTACGGACCCGAGGTGAATCTGTTTGTGGACCACAGCCAGATTGTCCAGCTCGAATGCCTGCGAGCGGGGATCTGGGGCACGGCGGACCTGTGGGGGAAGGTCGTCACCTACAAAGGATGAGGGACCGACAATGGATGAGCGCATCAACTACAGCAAGGTCGCGCCCGAAGGGATCCGGCCGCTGAGCGGACTCGAGGCTTATGTGCGGAGCTCCGGCCTCGAGCCGGGCCTCCTCGATTTGGTCAAGACTCGTGCGTCCCAGCTCAACGGCTGCGCCTATTGCATCGACATGCATACGAAAGACGCCCGCGCGGGCGGCGAGACCGAGCAGCGACTCTATGGCCTTTCTGCCTGGCGCGAGACCCCGTTCTACACAGACCGGGAGCGGGCCGCGCTCGCATGGACGGAGGCCGTGACGCTCGTCAGCGATGGGCCTGTCCCCGACGCACTCTACCAGGAGGCCCGGCGGCACTTCTCAGAGAAAGAACTCGTGGACCTGACGCTCGCGCTGATCGCCATCAACGCGTGGAACCGGCTGAGCATCTCGTTTCGCACCGTGCCCGGGACATACCGCTCGGCCGCCCGGCGTCAGGAGGTCCCGACCGCCCTATGACGATTCCGGCGGTCGCCCGGCGCGGCGAGCCACTTCCCGGATTCATGCTCCCGGCCATCGACGGCTCCTCCGTTTCATTGGAGAGCTATCGCGGGCGGACCAATCTGGTTGTCGTCTTCGCTGGTGACCAAATGGACGAGCGCCCCGTCGCTGTGCTGCTGGAGGAACTTGTGGCGCGGAGGGAAGAGTTCACCCGAGAAGCAGCGCAGGTGCTCGTGGCAGTCACCTCGCAGCCCGCCGCAGTTCCCCAGCGCGGCCGGTGGACGTTTCCGGTGTTGGTGGACGACGGTGCGCACATCCATCGCAACGTGGGCGCGACTGACGCTGCGGGAAGACCTGCACCCGCCGTGTTCGTTACCGATCGGTTCCGCGAGATCTTCGCCGCCTACCTGCCAGGGCACGGCGCGGCACTGCCCGGCGCGAAAGAGATTCTCGACTGGCTCGTGTTCATCAACATCCAGTGTCCCGAATGCGGC
>QHTP01000192.1 GCA_003220855.1 Gemmatimonadota bacterium | reverse complement strand
GGCATGATCGTCGCGACGACGCCCGCCCCGACGCCGAGGACCAGGTACCAGCCGTTGTCGAGTGGCTGCGGCAGCGTCAGGTGCCCGGGGACGCGGAACAGGGGCCGCCACCCCACGAAGAATCCGTTGATCGCGTACGCCACCACCGACGCCAGCATCGCCAGGAGCAGCGCGCCCGACTCGAATTCCATGTCGGCATACAGGACCTCGATGGCGAAGAGCGCGGCGCCCACCGGAGATCGAAAGATCGCGGCGATGCCGGCGGCCATCCCCACCAGGAGGAGCAGGCGGCGCTCGGCTCCGGTCCGCCCCATCGCGCTGGCGTACCACGACCCGAGCCCCGCCGCGGCGAGCGCGATCGGTCCCTCTCGGCCGGCGGAGCCGCCCGAGCCGATCGTGATGGCGGACCCGAGCAGCTTGATCGGCGTGACCCGGGCGCGCAGGACCCCGTCGGCGCGGTGAAAGGCCTGCACGACGGTGTCGGTCCCGTGTCCTTCCGTCTCGGGCGCGAGCCGCTGCACCAGGAACCCGACGATCAGTCCGCCCAGCGCCACCACCACCGGCACCAACCACAGGCCGTGGGGTCCGATGACCTCCCGGAGCACACCTCCTTCGTCCGGGAGACCCGGGGGGCGGTAGCCCGCCAGTCGCTCCAGGAACAGCCAGTTCGCGCCGCGTAGCAGGTAGGTGAACACCTGGGCGGCGGCGGCGCCCGCGACACCGAGCACCACCGCGTCGACGATCAAACGTTGCTGGCGCCCGAGTCGCATGATGCCCGAGCCCAGGGTCTTGAGGACCGCGCGATGGCGCACCTTACGCCTCATCCGAGAAGAAAAACCGCGCCTTCACGTCGGTTGCCTCCATGGCGCGGACCAAGCGATCCACTACCCGGCGGATCCTGCGAACCTCGACGACCGGCATTTCCGCGAGCGCGTGCAGCAGACGACCCTGGGCCGCGTCGGGGGCGTCGGCCGCGACGGCCGTCCCCCGCTTGGTCAACACCACGCGCACCACGCGCCGGTCGGGGCGCTCTCGGACACGGCGCACCAGTCCCCGTTTCTCCAGTCGGTCGAGCAGGATGGAAATGCTGCTCTGGTGCACGGCCAGGGATGTGGCCAATTGCCCCACCGTCAGGGGCCCACCTTGTCGCAGCGTCTTGAGCGCCCAGAGTTGCGGACCGGTGAGCGCGTAGGCAGCGAGGACTTCCTGCGAATAGGCGTGGAGCGCCTTCACGATGCGCCGCAGCCCCTGCACGATCTGCGCCGTGTCTCCCCCCGAAGACCCTGCCCGCGCCGTCCTCGCCACGCTGCGGCACCCTCCCATGAAAGTTATATTGATATCAATACTACAGCCGCCAATATACAATCGCGGCCGACCTGCCGGCGAGGCTCCGGCCTATGGCGGGGGGGGTGGGACGGCCTCGACTCGCCGGCGTGAGGTGACGCGCTGCGCGGCAAGCGCCAGGGCCACCCCGTTGGTCCAACCGAAGCCGTCCTGCGTGGGATACTCGCCGCCGCCGGCCCGCCGCTGCAGGTCGACGACATCGTACTTCTCCGTCATCTTGCCCGTCGCCTGATACGTGTGCCGGTTGAGGGCGAGCCACCGGTCGCGCGCTCGATCGGCGAGGTCGGCCCGCCCGTAGCGGCGTACCCCCTCGATCGCCAGCCACTCCAGGGGCGCCCACCCGTTCGGGGCGTCCCATTGCTGCCCCGAGGCGATCAGCGTCGGCACGAACCCGCCCGGCTTCAGGAAATCCCGCTCCAGCCGCGCCGCCACCGCGCGTCCCTGCTCGGGGGTGGCGAGCCCGAAGTACAGCGGAGCCGCGGCCGCGATGGTGGGGCGATCCGTCACGCGCGCGCCGCTCTGCCACCGGACGTCGTAAAAAAATCCTGCGCCGGGGTCGTACGTGGCGGTGACGAGCGCACGGCGCCGGTCCTCGGCGGCTCGGGTGAACCGGTCCGCGACCTCCCGGTCGCCCGGCCGCCCGCGCACCCGGCGCAGTGCCGCGATGGTCACCTCGGCGTGATAGAGGAGACTGTTCAAGTCCACCGGGACGAGCTCGGTCGTTTCGAGCGTCCGCAGATCTTTCGGATCGCGCATCCAGCGGCTCGAGAAGTCCCAGCCGCTTTCGGCCGTGGCCCGCACGTTCCGATACAGCGCCTCGCGTCGCCCTTCGGGCAGCGTCTGCGCCAGCTCGTAGTCGGGGCGATACGACTCAGGCCGCGGCTCGGCGCGATCGTCCCAGTAGCGATTCAAGAGCGATCCGTCGGCCAGCCGGACCACGCGGGCGTATGCCCCACCCCGCGCGAGGCGCTCCGCGCCATCCATCCAGAAGGCGTGCTCCGCCTCCAGGGCGTCGAGGTAGCGCAGCGCCTGGGCGGTATCGGTGGCCGCCGCGTACAGCCCGACCATGGCGGCGAAGAACGGCGGCTGGCTGCGGCTGAGATAGTACGTGCGGTTGCCGTTGGGGATGTGGCCGATCGTCTCGACCAGGTGGGCAAAGTTGTCGAGCATGCTGCGCACCAGGTCGGTGCGGCCGCTCGCGACCAGCCCCAGCATCGTGAAGTAGGAGTCCCAGTAGTAGATCTCGCGGAACCGGCCGCCGGGGACGATGTACGGGCGCGGCAGCGGGATCAGCGACGAGCGCGCGTCCGCCATGTCGGGCGGCCGCGTGAGCACCGGCCACAGCGCCCGGATGTGGTCTTCCATGGTCCGGGCGCGGGTGGTGTCGACCGCGACGCCTTCCCCGACCGGCCGGGGCAGCTGGAACTGCCGCTCCACGAACGCCCGCAGATCGAATCCCGCGACGCCGCGGGCGGAGTCGTAGCGGGCGGCGATCACGCTCGGTGGGAAGAGCGGCCGGGCGTCGACGAACGTCTTCGAGTCCGGGAAGATGCCTGACAGCTGGACGGCCTGAAACAGAGACCCTAGATCGTGCGCGGGGTCGTAAAACGAAGGTCGGTGGAAGTCGGTGGAGGTTGTGCAGGTTGTGGAGGCGGTGGCGATGCATGCCGCCGCCAGCACGGGCACAAACCTCCCCCAACCTCCCCAACCTCCTCCAACCACCTCCAACCTTGCCTTTCTCATCTGAACACGATCCACAACACGCCGAGCAGGATCGCCAGCAACACCGAGAGCCCGATTTCAAATCTCCGTGCGCTAGCCGGCTCTCCCACGGCCGGCTTGCCGTAGCTGTAGGTCAGGCCTTCGGTCTTCTCGGGGCTCGGCGGCGGCGTCATCAGGCTCACGACGAACAGCACGACGGTGCAGATGACGAACAGCAGCACCGCGAAGTGCAGGAAGTTGATCGTCGCGATCCAGTGCCATAGCGTGCCGGGCTCGAGCCCGCCCGACGCCTTGTTCGTCAGCTCGAGCACGAGTCGCAGGACGCCGAGCACGAGACCGGTGAGGAGCGACGCTATTGCGCCCGAGCCGTTGAGCCGCCGATAGAACAGACCGAGCAGGAAGCAGGCGGCGATCGGCGGAGCGATGTACGCCTGCACGCTTTGCAGGTAGATGTAGATCTGCGAAGAGACGTACTTCATGAAGGGAATCCACAGCAGTCCCAGGAACACCATCACGGCCGCGGACATCCGGCCGACGCGCACGAGCTGCTGCTCGCTCGCGGTGGGCCGCATCTTTCGATACACGTCCCACGTAAGGAGCGTCGAGCACGCGTTGAACG
>QHTP01000191.1 GCA_003220855.1 Gemmatimonadota bacterium | reverse complement strand
GGTCCCATGAAGTAGACCTTGTCCATGTACATCCGGTCCACCGTGTCGGCGTCCACGAATTCGGTGATGTTGATCGAGCCCGTCCCCTTCTCCTCGAGCGCCTTGAGCTCGTCGGGAGTGAACTGAACATACCGCCCCTTGCTGAACTCGTACCCCTTGATCATGTCCTCTTTCTCGACCTTCTCCCCGTCCTTCGAGCAGACGTATTGCTGCTTCAGACGGGCTCCGTCCTTCTTGTGCAGCCAGTTGAACGAGATCGCGGCCGACGACTCGCCGGCCGAGAACATCTTGATCGGGACCGAGACGAGCCCGAAAGAAATCGTGGCGGAGCCTATCGAGTGCGCGGGCATAGGGCCTGCTGGTGAAAGGGTGACGGGCCGACCGACGGCATCAGGATATTACCACTGGCGTGAGGGAGGGTCCATCCTGCACCGGCGCCGATTGCCACGCGATGCGTTTTCGGTCTACAATGGACCACCACCGTGACACCGACCCCCCCGACCCGCCCCCCGGCTGACGACGCGCTCAAACCGTACCGCGCCAAGCGCTCCGCCGACCGCACGCCGGAGCCATCGGGCTCGGTCGCCGCCGCACCCGGGCGGCGGTTCATCGTACACCAGCACGCCGCCACGCGCCTCCATTTCGACCTACGGCTCGAGATGGACGGTGTGTTGAAATCGTGGGCCGTGCCGAAGGGGCCGTCGCGCGACCCCGCCGACAAACGCCTCGCCGTCCACGTCGAGGACCACCCCATCGAGTACGGCGACTTCGAGGGGATCATCCCCGAAGGGAACTATGGCGCAGGCGCGGTGATCGTGTGGGACCGGGGGGTATGGGTGCCGATCGAGGATCCGGCGGCGGGATTCGTGAAGGGAAAACTGCTCTTCGAGCTGCGCGGCTACAAGCTGCGCGGCGTTTGGACGCTCGTGAAGATCAAGAAGTCGGTGAAGGACTGGCTCCTGATCAAGGAGCGGGACGCCTACGCTGCGAAGGACGGGGCCGCGTTTCCCCCGGGATCGGTGCTGTCGGGGCTGACGGTCGAAGAGCTGCGCGACGGCAACAAGAAAGCGTCGCAACTCGTGGCCGAGTTGAAGAAGCTCAAGGCGCCCGTGCGCACCGTCCGAGCCGAGGATGTCGCCCCTATGCTCGCCGAAACGCGCGACGACCCGTTCTCGCGCGCCGGGTGGGTCTTCGAGGTGAAGCTCGACGGCTATCGCATGCGCGTGGTGAAGGAAGACGGGACCGCGCGGCTGATCACGCGTAATGGGAACGATTACTCCGCGGCCTTCCCGGAGCTGATCCGCCCGATCGCCGCGCTGCCATACTCGAGCGTGCTCATGGACGGGGAGCTGGTGATCTTGGACGAGCAGGGGCGCCCGAGCTTTCAGCGCCTGCAGAACCGCGCGCGCATCGGACGCACTCCGGAGATCCGACTTGCGTCGGTCGAAACGCCCGGCACCCTCTATCTCTTCGACCTGATGGCCGTGGAGGGTTTCGACCTGCGGTCCCTACCGCTCGTGAAGCGCAAGGCGCTCCTGCGGAAAGTGCTGCCGGAGGCGGGACCGCTGCGCTACTCGGAGCATTTCGAAAAGGACGGCGAGGCTCTGTACGACCGGGCGGTGGGGATGGGACTGGAGGGCATCGTCGCCAAGAAGGCCGACGCCCCGTACAAGAGCGGCCGCTCCGACCTCTGGCAAAAGATCCGCGCCGACAAGACCGGGGACTTCGTCGTCGTGGGTTACACGGCGCCCAAGGGCAACCGCGGCGGGTTCGGGGCGCTCCACCTGGGGGGCTACGCCGACGGGAAGCTCGTCTATGCCGGCCGCGCGGGCAGCGGATTCACCGACCAGATGCTGAAAGATGTGGGGGACCAACTGCGGGCGCTCGCGACGCCTCGGCCACCGTTTGCGGGTCCCGTCCCGGCGGAGAAGGAGAGCCACTGGGTGAAGCCAGAGCTCGTGGCCGAGGTCCGCTACAAGGAGGTCACGGGCGACGGCTTGCTGCGGCAACCCGTCTTTCTACGGTTCCGTGACGATAAGAAGCCGGAAGAGTGCGTGATACGGGATGCGGGAAGCGAGATGGGGGATGCGGATGCTCCTCTATCAACCACGCATCCCGCATCCCGCATCCCGCCTCCCGAGGTGCAGTTCACGAACCTCAACAAGGTCTTCTGGCCGGATGAGCGATACACCAAGGGCGACTTAATCGAGTACTACCGGGCCATATCCCCGTGGATGCTGCCCTATCTCGCCGAGCGGCCCCTGGTACTCACGCGCTTTCCCGACGGCATCAACGGGAAATCCTTTTTTCAAAAGGACGCTCCGCAGTATGCCCAGGCGTTCGTGCGAACGGTCACGATCTGGAGCGAGGACTCGCAGCGCGAGCTTGACTATTTCGTGTGCGACAACGAGTCCTCGCTGCTCTACATCGCCAACATGGCGGCGATCCTGCTGCACGTCTGGTCGTCCCGCGTGGCGACCCTGGAAAAGCCCGACTGGTGCATCCTGGACCTCGATCCCAAGCAGGCCCCCTTTACCGACGTGGTCACCGTCGCGCAGGCCCTCCAGGCGGTGTGCGACGATATTGGCCTGCCGACGGGGCGCGGGTCATCGCGGCGGAGCTGCCGGAGATCGCCACGGTCACACGCCAGGTCCAAAAGCGGGACGGCAAGGTGTACCTCGACTACGTGCAGAACGGCCACGGACGCCTGCTCGTCGCACCGTTCAGCGCGCGGCCATTGCCGGGCGCACCCGTGTCGATGCCGGTCAAATGGAGCGAGGTGAGCCCCAAGCTCGACATCAAGAAGTTCACGATCAAGACTGCGCCGGCCCGGATGAAGAAGCTGGGGCAAGACCCGCTGCGCGCGGTGCTCGACCTCAAGCCCGACCTGGTCCGCGCGCTCGAGCAGCTTCATGGCCGCCTCGGTTGAGCTGCGGATCGCCGTTGGCGAGCGGATGGGTGAGGTGTCGGGGCTGCTGCTCCAGCCGACGGGCGCGCGGCTCCTCTACGTACTCGCCCACGGCGCGGGCGCCGGGATGCGGCACCCGTTTCTCGAGTCGATTGCCCAACGGCTCGCGGAGCGAAGCATCGCGACCCTGCGATATCAGTTTCCCTACATGGAGCGGCGCGCGGGCCGACCCGATCCTCCCGCAGTGGCGGCGGCGGCGGTGCGCGCGGCGGCGATCGAGGCGGCCCGCGTCGCGCCGGGGCTGCCGCTCGTGGCGGGTGGCAAGTCCTTCGGCGGGCGCATGACGTCCACCGCACAGGCGGAAGAGCCTCTGCCCGGCATGCGCGGGCTCGTGTTCCTCGGATTCCCGCTGCATCCTCCCGGGCGCCCCGGCGATTCTCGCGGCGAGCACCTGGCGCAGGTGCGGATCCCGATGCTGTTTCTTCAGGGAGACCGAGACGAGTTCGCCGACCTGAAGTTGTTGAAGCCAGTCGTCAAGCGGCTGGGCACGCACGCCACGCTGCATCTAGTGAAGGGTGGGGACCATTCGTTTCACGTGCTCAAGCGGTCGGGCAGGACCGATGCGGACGTGATGTCTGAGCTCGTGGATGCTATTGTGAAGTGGACAGCGGGGATCGTTTGACCGGCCGCGACCCGGTCTGGCGCTCGCCCGAGCGCCAGGGGGGTGCATGCCGAATTACTGGATCGTAAAGACTGAGCCGTCCACATACAGTTTCGATGATTTGGCCCGCCAGAAGACCGCCGTCTGGGACGGGGTGAAGAACAACCTGGCCTTGAAGCATCTGCGCCAGATGAAACCCGGCGACCGGGTATTGGTCTATCACACCGGAGACGAGAAGGCCGTCGTGGGCGTGGCGGAAGTCGCGTCCCAGCCATATCCCGATCCCAAGCAGAAGGACCCCAAGCTCGCGGTGGTGGACCTGAAAGTCGG
Organism: Gemmatimonadota bacterium; assembly: GCA_003220855.1. Classification (GTDB taxonomy): domain Bacteria; phylum Gemmatimonadota; class Gemmatimonadetes; order Gemmatimonadales; family GWC2-71-9; genus AG41. The sequence goes on along the minus strand of QHTP01000191.1, from coordinate 2,653 downwards.
CGAGAGATTGCCGCGCCCGGTCCCGCTCGCCGAGATTAAAGGGGACCGCGCGTTCGCCGACTTGGCGCTGGTGCGCATTGGCCGTCTCTCGGTCATGCCGGCGTCGGCGGACCAGTTCAAGCGCATACTGAAGCTCGGCGGCGCGAAGTAACGGACAACGGACAACGGAGAACATCTCATGGGCAAAGGCGACATTCGCACCAAGCGAGGGAAGATCTTCCGCGGTACCTACGGCAACCGGCGCCCGAAGGGGAAGAAGCGGCGCAAGCAGGCCGCCGAGGCGGCCAAGACGGGCAAAGGGGAAGCGACATGACGGCGCTGCTCCTCGCGGCGCTCGCCTTGGTCGGAGCGGGGCAGGCGACAGAGGACGTGTGGCAGATCACGCTCAAGGACGGGACGATCGTGTGGAACCTGAGGCTCGAGGCGCTGCGACGCGACACGGTCGTGTTTCGCCAGGACAAGAAGACGATGCGCTACCCGTTGCTGCGGGTGGATGAGATGCGGCTCGTCCGGGCGGCGAAGCACGAAGTGGGAGGGGTGGTCGACGGCGCGCGCTACGACGGCGCAGCCAACGGGACGAGCGACCTGGTGTATCAGTTGACCCTGCTCGACCTGGCGGAGCGCCGCCAGGTGGTGGAGCAGATCCTACGGACGCGGACTCCACCTCCGCAAAAATGACCACGGGCCGGCGCATCCTGCTGGCCGATGCAGACGCCTTCTACGTCGCGGTGGCGCGTCTCGTCGACCCGGATGGCGCGGGCAAGGCGTGCCTGCTCATCGTCGGCGGCGCGCCCGACCGCCGCGGGGTGGTCACCTCCGCGTCGTATGAAGCGCGGGCCTACGGCGTCCATTCCGCGATGCCGATGGCGCGCGCCGTGCGGCTCTGTCCCGGCGCGACGGTCGTGCCGGTGCCCTGGGAGGCCTGCGCCGACAAAGGCCGCGAGATCGGGGCAGTGCTGCGGCGCTTCACCCCCGCCGTGGAGCAGGCCTCGAGCGACGAGTTCTACCTGGACCTCTCCGGCACGGAGCGGCTGTATCGTGGCGAGCCGCTCGCCGCCACGGCCCGCCGCATCCGCGACGCGGTGCTCGCGGAGACCACGCTGTCCTTGTCGATCGGGGGCGCGACCTCGAAGCTCGTCGCCAAGCTCGCCGCGGGCGTTGCCAAGCCGCGACCCGGTTCCCCGTCCGATGGCGTGTGCGTGGTCGCCCCCGGCGCGGAAGCGGAGTTCATGCTGCGGTTCGCGCTCGCCGACCTGCCGTTCATCGGGCCCAAGTTCCAGGAGCGTCTCGCGCGAGTCGGCCTGCGCACGGTACGCGACGTCGTCGGGCACGATCGAGAGACCCTGGTCCGCTGGCTCGGCGAGCGTGAGGGCGCCTGGCTGTACGAGCGGGTCCGCGGCACCGACGCCGCGCCGGTCGAGCTGGATCGGGAGGCCAAATCGGTGAGCCGCGACGAGACGTTCCCGACCGACGTGGACGATGACGACGCGCTGGCCGCCAAGCTGCTGGCCCTCGCCGATCGTGCGAGCGCCGATCTCCGGGACGGCGGTCTTGCGGCCCGCACGGTCACCGTGAAGCTGCGAGACGCGGATTTCACGACCCGCCAGGCGAGCCGCACGCTCCCCGACGCGGTGCGGTCGGATCGCGCGGTGTACGCCGTGGCGCGTCAGCTCCTCACCAGGCTGCGGACCGCTCGGCGGGTGCCCGCCCGGCTGCTGGGCGTGGCCCTGTCGCAGCTGGGCGCGGCGGACGCCGAGGGGCAGCTCTCCTTCCTCGAGCGAGCGGCGGGAGCGATCGAAACCGAGCGGGACCGCACGATCTCCCGGGTAATCGACGAAGTGCGCGGGAAGTTCGGCCCCGACGCCCTGGGCCGCGGCGGGGTGCAGCAGCGCTAGTTACATCGCGCCGAGCGCTGCGGCGGCCTTGTTCACGTCGCGTGCCTTGACCCAGAGGATCGCGCCGTAGCGCCCCATCCCGGCGCACAACCCCGTCACCGCCGTCACGTTGATCTTCGCGGACGCGAGCTTGCTCAGCAGGCCGGCCAGCGCGCCCACGCGGTCGTCGCCGTCCACCAGGAACGCCGTCTTCGGTTTCGACAGCTTGATCTTCGCCCCCTTCGCCGCCGCCGCGAAGACGCCCGCGTCCGACGGCACGAAGTCCACCTGCGCCTTTCGGGCGCTGGGGAACGCATGCAGCGCGAGCAGATTGACGCCCGCGCTCCGCAACGCCTCGAGCAGACGTGTGCCTTCACCGGGTTTGTCGGGGATGGTGGTGTAGTAGTAGCTGACCTTGCGGATCGTATCGGCCATGATGGTCTCCGGGTGTGAGCGCTCGCATGACTATGGCCCGCTGTCCGCCCGACCGCCAGACCGTCGCCCTACCTCACATAAAAAGCCGTCCGGTTGAGCCGCCCGTCTCGCTCGAACCACACCGTGGCCGCGCCGGCACCCGCCGCCGCGGCGAACGCCCGGCGCAGATCGTCGGCACTCGACACGCGCACCCGGTTGATCTGGAGAATGACGTCCCCGGAGCGGAGTCCCGTCGCCTGCTGCATCTCATCGGGGATGTCGTAGATCAACGCGCCGTGGTCGCTCTGAATGCCCCGCTCGGCGCGCACGGCCGCCGTCACCGTCACGACCTTCATTCCCCCGAG
>QHTP01000119.1 GCA_003220855.1 Gemmatimonadota bacterium | reverse complement strand
GACCGCGTCGAGCGCGCGGTCGCCCGCCCATTCCTTGAGCAGCCCCGCCCGCATGTCCACCTCGTGCCCGAACTGGTTGATGCTCTGACTGCCGGGGTAGAGGAGGTCGACGCCGTCCATCGCGTTGAGTCGCGCCCAGGAGAAGCTCGCCGCCACCGAGACCTTCTCCTGCGGCAGCGTCTTGCCAATGAGGGCGAACACGTACGCATTGCCGTGTGACTCGGGCGGGGGCGGCGTCACGACGATGGGAAGCGGACCCTGCACCACCACCCCCGGCGGCGGGGGCCCCATCAGCACCGACCCCGGCGGTGTGCTCGGGTCGACCTCCTGGACCGCGAGCGACAGCGCGCCGAACCAGGAGCCCAGGGGCGCGATGGCCGCGACGGGCAGCGTGCGCCCGCCGCCAGCGTTGTTCGAGACCCCGTAGACGATGGGCGACCCTAAGAAGCGCGGGGTCGAGAGGCGGCCCGCCTTGGCGGGGTTGCGGAACGGATCGAGCAGAGTGTCGGGGAGTGCGATCGAGACGCCTCCCATGCCCTGATTCAGCGACGGGAACACGTCGAACTGATCGCCCTGGGCGACGGGGAGCGTCTTGATGGAAATGAGCTGGGCTCCGAGCGGTTGAGCGGTGATAAGAAAGAGCGCCGACAGGGCAAGCGGGCCGAGGACGGTCATCGGGCACCTCGCTTGAGACATGAGGAAGGCATACCGCAGCCTTTAAAGACGAATACCCTGAGGGGCGTGGACGGCGTCACACGAAGGGGGGGCCCGTTGGCTGCCTCACTTGCGTGGTGTGGCCGCCACAGGTGAATCTTGCAGTACTCAAAAAACCGGCCCAGACCGTGAGCCCCTGGCAAGAGACCCTCGCACGCTCGCTCCGCGCCCTGCACCTGAACAGCCTGCGCAGCAGGCTCCTGGCGCTCGCCTTGCTCGCGACCCTGATCCCAACGGTCGCGATCCTCTCCTCGTTCCGCCACGAGCAGCCGTCGCTCAGCGACACGGTGGCGCAGGAGCTCCGCAGCGTGAGCTCCGAGGCGGCGCGCCAGGCCGACGTGTGGCTGGACGAGCGCCTATCCGATCTGCGCGTGGCCGCGGGCTCCTTTGTCCTGTCCGAGAATCTCGCCAAGGTCCGGCCGGGGGCGGCGGGCGGCCAGGCGGTGGCCCGGTTGCGCGACTATCTCAACTCCGTGCGCGAGCGCTGCACCGGGTGCGAGGCCCTGCTGGTCGCGGACGCGCGGGGACGCACGGGAGCGACGAGCGTCGGCCGGACCACCGCCATGCAGGTCCCGCCCGAGCGGCTGAACGGGCTCCGCACCGGCGACGCGTTCGTGGGCGACGCGTACTGGGACGCGGGGGTGGGCAAGGCCGCGGTCGTGCTGGCGGTGCCGGTGCGCGAGGCGGACGGGCGGTTCCTCGGCGCCCTGGTCGCCAAGGTGAACCTGCGCTCGGTGGGCGACATGCTGCAGCGGCTCGCCGCCGACGACCCGAAGAGCGTCTATCTGATGACCGACGAGGGCAAGCTGGTCATCGGCACCCGCGGCAGCTCGGCCGAGCTCATGCGGACGCGGCTGCCCAAGGCGATGGTGCAGACGCTGCTCGACAAGGAAGGGCAGGTGGTCGAGTACAAGCGCCCGGACGGGCAGGACGCCGTCGGGACGCTGCGGCGCGCGCCGCAGCTGCGGGTGGCGGCGGTGGCGGAGCTGCCCCGGGCGGCCGCGATCCGTCCGGTTGGCCAGCCGCGGCACGGCGCCGGGCTGCTCCTCGCGGCCCTGCTCGCGGGAGTGGCAGTAGTGGCCGGCGGTGTGGGCCTGCTGGTGGTGCGCCCGCTCGGGCGCCTCACGCGCGCCGCGACCAAGGTGGCCGCCGGCGATTTGTCTGTGGAGTTGCCAGCCGGCACGGGCGGCGAAGTCGGCGATTTGATGCGCGTATTCAACAACATGGTCGTCCGGCTGCGGGAGCGTGAGGCGCAAGGGGAGCTGGAGCGTCTCTCCGTCACCGACGCCCTCACCGGGCTGTACAACCGACGGCACCTGATGGGCACGCTCGCCAACGAGGTGCAGCGGTCACGGCGGCTACGGCGCACGTTTTCCGTGCTGCTGGCGGACGTCGACCACTTCAAGCAGTACAACGATACGCACGGCCACCTCGCCGGAGATGCCGTGCTCGTGAAGGTCGCGGAAATCTTCCGGAAGATGACGCGCGCCGTGGACTCGGTGGCGCGCTACGGCGGGGAAGAGTTCGTCGTGATGCTGATCGAGGCGCCGATCGCGATCGCGGCCACGGTGGCCGAGCGCATCCGCGCGCGGATCGCGGCCGAGGCGTTCGACGGCGGCAAGATGTCGGTGAGTATCGGCGCGGCGGAGTATCCGGCGCACGGCGACACGCCGGAAGAGCTGATCGCGAGCGCCGACGCCGCGATGTACCGGGCCAAGAGCGATGGCCGGGACCGTGTTATGGTTGCGGTGGGCGGCCCGGCGCCCGACCACGAAAAGAAGGGGCGGCGCCGGGGGGATGGCTAGGCGCTGCACGTCGCTTACTGGCCGGACGATCGCTCCGTGGTGCCGTACCCGAGGCTCGCAAAGATCGTCAGTCCGTCGTACGATACGCCGAACATGCCGACCTTGCCGTTGCTCGGTACATGCTGCACGAGCCAGTCGATGCTGTCGTAGGCGTCCGTGGTCTCGTTCGTGGCCGTCGAGTCCGTCAGGTCGACCTGCGAGGTCAGCTTGAACACGCCTTCCGACTTGAACCGTCCCCGCAGGTTCTGGATCACCACGATGTAGCCGTCTTGCTCGAGCTCCTTGAGGTGCGCCGGCACCTGAGGGAGCGGCCCGTCGGGGACGCCGTAGGGGGTGCGGCGGAACAGGATGGGCAGCGGTCCCGACTTGTCGGTGGGCGTCAGGATCACGGTCTGGAGGCGCGCGCCGTCCCGCATCGGGATCATGACTTCCTGGAACGTGAACGCGGGTTGCGGCGGCGGCTGCTGCCCCTTGGCGGCGGTGGCGCAGAGCAGGGTGCCGACGATCGCCGCCGCTGGTCGCATCGGTCCTCCTAGAAGAGCTCGAGCTTGCCGCCGCCGGTCGTCACGATGACGAGGTTCATCACGAGGAGCATCAGGTCGTAATGCCAGCCGTACGCCCGCCCGCCCCAAAACCCGATTTTCCACACGAAGATCTTCTTCTGGATGGCGCCGAGCATGATGAGGATCAGCCCGATCGCGGCGAGCTGCGTGAGGATGCCGAGCGCCAGGCCGACGCTCCCGAGCAGCTCCGCCGTGCCGAGAAACACCGTGAACCCGATGCTCGCCCCGATGCTCTTGGACCGCTCGGCGGGGTTCGTGAGATGATGGCGCCCACTGTCGAAAAACACCAGCGCGACCATCAGCCGTAACAGCAACAACCCCACATCGCCCAATGGCAGCAGGGCGGGAAACGGGGTATGCATGCTCGGCTATCTGGCCTTGGAGCTCTGACCCGTCCCGGCGGTCGCCGCCGCGGCCGTCGTGCCATCGGCGTGGGCTTCGACGAACCACAGCCACTTGTCGACGCCGCGCGAGATCTCGGTGCAGATGTCGGTCGCGTCGGTGTCCCCGAGCTCGTCCGTCTCATCGATCGCCCGCCGGATGCGCTCGCCGAAGCTC
>QHTP01000118.1 GCA_003220855.1 Gemmatimonadota bacterium | reverse complement strand
AAGTGCTCCGGGCCGATCGCCAGCATCGTGGACAGCCCGATCGCCGAGTCCATCGAGTAACGCCCGCCGACCCAGTCCCAGAAGCCAAACATGTTGGCCGGATCGATGCCGAACTTCGCGACGCCCTCGCCGTTCGTCGACACGGCAACGAAGTGCTGCCGGACCGCCCGCTCGTCGCCGAGCTTGCGCAGGCACCAGGCGCGAGCCGAGTGGGCGTTGGTCAGCGTCTCGATCGTCGTGAAAGTCTTGGAGCAGACGATGAACAGGGTCTCCTCGGGGTCGAGGTCACGCGTCGCTTCCACGAGGTCCGTGCCATCGACGTTGGAGACGAAGCGGAACGTCATGTCTCGCCGACTGTACTGCCGCAGCGCCTCGTAGGCCATGACCGGGCCGAGATCGGAGCCGCCGATGCCGATGTTGACGATGTTGCGGATCGGCCGCTCGGTGTGCCCGCGCCAGCGGCCGCTGCGCACCTCGTCGCAGAAGGCCGCCATGCGGTCGAGCACGGCGTGCACCTCGGCAACGGCGTCCACTCCGTCGACCAGCATCCGCTCGTGCTTCGGAGCCCGTAGAGCAACGTGGAGCGCGGCCCGCTGCTCGGTCACGTTGATCCTCTCGCCGCTGAACATGGCATCAATGCGCCGGGCCAAGCCGCATTCCTCGGCCAGCCGGAGCAGCAAACCGAGTGTCGCATCGGTTACGCGATGCTTCGAGTAGTCGAGATAGAGTCCGGCGGCTTCGGCGGTCAGACGCTCGCCCCGGCGTGGATCGTCGGCGAAGAGCTGGCGCAGATGCCGCTGGCGCATCTGCTGGTAGTGTTCAGCCAGGGCTTTCCACGCCGGGAGCGCAGTCAGCGGTGGCTGCGCGGTCATCGTTGGCCCGCACTCGTGGATGCCCCCTGCTCGAGCGTGGCGCTCTTTGACGCGATGCAGTCCAGCAGATCCTGCCATGACTTGTCGAAAGATACGGTTCCCTCGCGCTGGAGCTGGGTCGCGAGTGCCGCGTCGTCCACCCCGACCCGCCTGAAGGCGGCGAGCGTGTCTTCGGCATCACCACTATCGACCGGCATCACATCGCGAAGCTGCCCGTGTTCGGCAAAGGCGAGCAAGGTCCTGTCAGGAATCGTGTTGATGGTGTCCGGCGCGGCCAGCGTCTCGATGTACAGCGTGTCCGAAGCGGCAGGATCCTTGGTCCCGGTGCTGGCCCAGAGCAGGCGTTGCGTCCGGGCGCCGGCGGCCGCCAGTCGCCGCCACCGGGGCGACGCCAGCAGACCGCGGTACGCTTTGTACGTGCGTTTGGCGACGGCGATACCCAGGCGATTGCGCAGCTCCTGGGGTACCACGCCTTTGACCGCCACGTCCCAGCGGCTGACGAACAACGATGCCACGGAATCGACGCGCGGATCCAAGCCGGCCGCGAGTCTTCGCTCGATCCCCCGCATGTAAGCCTCGGCCGCCGCGAGGTACTGCTCGGCGGAAAACAGAAGCGTCACATTGATCGGCACTCCGGCGAGGATCGAGGCCTCAATCGCGGGAATGCCCTCCGGCGTACCCGGGATCTTGATGAACAGATTGGCGCGGTCTGCTCGCGCGTGCAGTTGAGCTGCCGCCTCGATCGTGCTCGCGGTATCGTTGGCGAGCAAGGGAGACACCTCCAACGACACCCACCCATCGACTCCACCCGTGCGGTCGTGGACCGGGCGGAACAGATCGGCGGCCTGGGTCAAATCCTCGAGGGCGAGGTCGAAGAACAACCCTTCACCTGACTTGCCTTGAGCCGTTTTCTGGCGGATGGCGCTATCGTAGGAGCCGCCATTCCTGATGGCGTGATCGAAAATCGTGGGATTGGACGTGAGCCCCGTCACGGAGAACTCGGCGATGTACCGCCGCAAGGTGCCATCCATCAGCATCACGCGGGTGATGTTATCGAGCCACACGCTTTGCCCGAGCTCATGCAGTCGTTGTGTCGCCTTCATGTGTCGCTCCTATCGCGTACGCCCGACGTCGGTTCTGTCAAAGAGGGCGGTCAGATCATAATCGACCAGATCTCCGATACGCTCGACCGTCAGATCGGCTGGGGGATAGGCGATGATGTTCTTGCGGTCCAGCGCGTAGTGTCCCTGTCGCGGGAAGACCGTGGTCAATCGGTCTTCCCATTGCTTCTTCATCACAGAGAGGATGCGAAGTTTGTCGTCCACCATGAAGTAGTGTCGGGCCGGGTAACGCTTGGCAACTGCCTCCAGCATCTGTTCCTTGTGGATGTAGATCAGCACTCGACCCTCGACGGCCGCCGCCAGCCCCGAGCGCTGGATCTTGCGGGGCTGAAATACCACATCGCCATCCGAAAGGATGACCGTTAACCCCGTGGTCTGAAGATGTCGGATGACATCGAGCGCGCCGGGATACAACCGGCCGGCAAACGGATAGTCAACCAGAAACGACGACATCAGCAGCAACCGCGGGTCGCTCACATCTCCGAGCCGGTAGCGCTGCAAGGTGCCCAGGTAATCCGCGTAGCCCAGCTCGGCGCGCAACTGCTCGAAGATCGCCCAGTACCGGTCCCGGCTTTCAACACCGAACTCGCGCGCGAGATGATCCCTCAGATCGTCCTCCACAAGATCATTGTCGAGCAGCGTATTGTCGCAGTCGAGGAGGAATACGACATCACCCGGGGAGGTCACGTCGTCGCCTCGACCGCGCCGACGCCGTGGCCAGCCAGCGCGCGCTCGAACAACGAGTGGATCGCCTCGTCGCACCCCGCCCCGACGCAGGGCAGCTTGCTGATGCCCACGATCCGCCGATTCTCGAGCCGTGGGAATGCGATGGGGACCTTCAAGTGGGTGCCGTCCGCCAGGGTCAGTGTCGGCGTGCCGCGCACGCCGTAGCGCTCCCGCCCCAATGTCGCCTCAGCGAGCACTGCAGCCCGCGCTGCTCCGCTCTCCCACTGCGCCTGGAACTGCGTGAGGTCGAGCTCCGCCTCGCGCGCGAGGTCGAAGAGCACTTGAGGCCGTCCGATGTTGCGGGCTTCCCCGAAGAAGGCGCGCCGGACTCGCAGGTCGTACTCCATAGCCGCTACCGGCCCTTGTTGGGCGGCGCACCACGCCGCCTCGAACGCGGGGAGCGTCGTCGTCGGCCAGTCGTCGCCGCGATACGGGGCGAATACGGCACGAGGCTCCTGGATAGCCGCGAGCCACCATTCCTGCTGGAGGATGTCCCGAGGGGCCGCTTCCCCGTGGGCGAGCTCGAGAGGAAACGGCCGAATCCGAAACGTCACTCTGCCTTCGTATTCCTTGGCTACTCGGTGCAGTCGCACGGCCGCGATGTAGCACCAGGGGCAGTAGTACTCCGCCCACTCCCAAAGCTCGGGGATCAGCCGATCATTCATGGTGCATGCACTCGCCGGCCGTCTGGACTTGGCGGTGGGTGGCTCCGCGTCTGGGCGGCTCCTCTCGCGGGGCACACGCCCCCAGCGGCGAGGAGCGGTCCGCGGAGGACGAAGCGGACATCAATGGAACTGGCATCACGCATTGGCCTGCTCCTTCAAGAACGGCGAAATGTTCAACGTAGGACAAGCGCCGCGTGCAATTGACAGGGAGAACACTCGCGAGCCGCGCGGCGCGAGCCAATAGCGCGTTCGTACCACCCACGTCAACACTCATCACCGCGGGCTACCGCACTGATCGCCGAACCAGAGCAAGCGACGGCAAACGCGAGCTGGGTGGGCCGTTACTCGAAGAGCCAACGCTGCTGTCGCGTGGTCACCGTCGTGGAGTTGCGGCCGTCGGCGAAGAACTTCAGGATGCGGCTTCGCGCGCAGGACGCGCGTCTCTCTACACGGTACGAACGCTTCATTGTCGGCCCAGGGGCCCCGCCATAACTATGCGTCCGTGGTGCAACGCAGTCACAGGAACTCGACATACACTTAAGGAGATTCAAGCATGAACCGTCT
>QHTP01000013.1 GCA_003220855.1 Gemmatimonadota bacterium | reverse complement strand
GCGAGCGGCGCCGCCGCTTGGGGCCGGTTGAGCGCGCCCACCCGGCTCGCCAGCTCCCGCTCGGCGCGCCGGAGCGTCAGGTCAAACTGCAGCTGCGCCGGAAGGACTGCTGGGCCCCGGAGCGCGGCAGCGAGCGGGGGAGCGGCCGCCGGCACGGTGGCACCGTGCAGCAGGAAGGCCGACTCGTCGTCCGGCACGCCGCTCACCGCCTGCGGCACCAGGAGATACTGCAGCACCGACGCGGAGCCGTTCGGGCCGAACACCGCGCATCCCGCCGACTGCGTGGGATCGATCGCCGTATCTCCAGCGACCGCGAGACTCACCTGCCCCGCGCTGGTGGCCGTGCACGGCGCAAGCTTGGGCTGAGTGCTGCTCGAGCTACAGGCGACCGCCAACAGCGCCAACAGCCCCACCAGGAGACCCTTCGGCATCCGCGATGCCCTCCGTGATTTCCCCGGCGCGCCTGAGCGCCCGGCGGAAGCAGATCGGCCCGACCACCTCGTGCACTCCAATCATCGCTACCACGAGGGTCTCGAGCGAGACCCCCCATTCGGGAAAGGCGCGTCGGGCCACCTGTGCCAGCCCGAGCGCGCTCCCGGCCTGCGGCACCAGGCCGAGCCAACCCTCGCGCGCGAGCACGGGGGTCACGCTCGGATGCCGCCCGGCCCAGAGCAGGCCGTATCGCAGGCTCGTGGCCCGCAGCCCGACCAGCAACAGCACCCATGGCCACAGCTCGGCCAATACGCTCACGCGCAGGCCGGCACCCGCCAGGACGAAGAATAAGATGTAGACGGGAGGCCCCCCGCGTTTCAGCTCGTGACGCACCCGCTCGCCGGCGACGGGCGAGAAGGTCGCGAGGTAGAGCCCGGCGGCGAGCGCTACCAAGGTGGTCTCGAGCTGCGCCAGTCGCGCGACCTCGGCCGCGACCACGGCGACGGCCACCAGGAACAGCGCGGCATGGCGCTGCAGCAGCCCGAGGGAGCGACTCACGCCGTAGCCGAGCAGGGCGCCGACCGCGAGGGAGGCGGCGAGCCCGAGCAGCGCGTTGCCGGCAACCGTCGCGTTCAGCGCGCCCGCGCTGGCGAATACCTTGCCGGCGGCGAGCAGCAGCGTGAACAGGATCGCCGCGGCTATGTCTTTGAACACCGTGACGGCCAGGAGCGTCCGAGCGAACGGGCCGCGGGCCCCGAGCTCGCTGAGCATACCCATCGCCACGGCCGGCGACGACACGGCCGACAGCGCGCCCAGCGCCAACGCCACCGCCACGGCGTCGCCCGGTGACTGGTGCGCCGTGAGCGGGAACCACGGGCTCACGGACAGGAGTACCGTCGCAACCACGAGTAGCGGGAACGCGATCGCGCCACCCACGAGGCGCGCCAGCGCGACCAGCTGGTCGCGCAACGATGGCAGTGCCAGCTCCGCGCCGGCGGCGAGAGCGATCAGGCCGAGCGTCACGTCGCCGATGAAGCGCAACGCGTCCACTTCGTCGCGCCGCACCAGGCCGAGCCACGGACCCACGGCGAACCCGACCAGCAGATATCCGGTGATGCGCGGCAGCCGAGCGCGGGCGGCGAGGTCGCCGCCGACGAACGCGGCGAGCAGCAGGAAGCCGAGCGCGAGCGTGGCCCGCGCCTCGAGCGCGGCGCCCGCGGTCACGCGATGAAAAAGGGCCATCATCAGGCCCAGTGCAAACAGGCTCGCCAGCCCTCGCATCGGGCGCAAAATATCCGGCGCGGCGCGGTTTTGACAATGCACGTGAGCGCCGATATCTTCCGCTAGCCGTATGGCGTTCGTCCACCTCCACACGCATAGCGAGTACTCCCTCCTCGACGGCGCCAACCGGATCCCGGAGCTGCTCGACCGGATCCACGCGCTGGGCATGGACTCGCTCGCCATCACCGATCACGGCAACCTGCACGGGGCGTGGCAGTTCCACGCCGAGGCCAGGGCGCGCAAGCTGCGGCCGATTCTCGGCTTCGAGGCCTATCTCGCGTTCGGAAGCCGGCACAAGCGTGAGCGGGCGCCCGACGCGCCCGCGGCCTATTCCCACCTGGTCCTGCTGGCGCGGAACCGCACCGGCTACCGTCACCTCGTCAAGCTCTCGTCCATCGGCTTCCTCGAAGGCTATTACCGCCGGCCTCGCATCGATCGCGAGGTGCTCGAGCAGTATCGCGAGGGCGTGATCGGCCTCGCGGCGTGTCTCTCGGGGGAGATCGCCCTCTACCTGCGGCAGGGCAACTACGAGGCGGCCAAGGCGAGCGCCCAGTACTTCGCCGGCCTGTTCGGGCCGGACGGTTTCTGGCTGGAGGTGCAGAACCACGGGATCGCCGACGAGCGGACCGTCACCGCCGGCATGTACCAGCTGGCCGCCGAGCTGGGTCTCCCGGTCGTCGCCACGAACGACGCGCATTACCTGAAGAAGGAAGACGCCGAGGCGCACGACGTGCTGCTCGCGATCGGCACGGGCAAGGACCTGGACGATCCCAACCGGTTTCGCTTTTTCGGCCAGGAGAGCTACGTCAAGTCGGAGTCGGAGATGGGCGCGCTCTTCCCCGACCGCCCGGATGTGCTGGCCGAGACCGCACGCGTCGCGGAGCTGTGCGAGTTCGACTTCGAGAAGCGCTACTTCCTGCCGCAGTACCCGCGCCCGGCGGAATTCGCCTCCGACAACGACCTGCTCGTCCACTTGGCGCGGGCGGGCGCTCTCGCCCGCTACGGCGATCCGCTCCCGGGCCCCGTCGCGGAGCGCCTCGACTACGAGCTGAGCGTCATCTCGCACACCGGGTACGCGGGCTATTTCCTGATCGTCTACGACATCGTGAAAGCCGCGAAGGACCGCGCGATCCCCGTGGGGCCGGGGCGCGGCTCGGCGGCGGGCTCGCTGGTGGCGTACGCGCTGGGGATCACGGACATCGACCCCCTCAAGTTCGACCTGCTGTTCGAGCGGTTCCTGAACCCCGAGCGCATCTCGATGCCGGACATCGACCTCGACTTCTGCTTCGAGCGACGGGGCGAGGTGATTCAGTACGTGCGCGAGCGCTACGGCCGGGATTCGGTCGGTCAGATCATCACCTTCGGGACGCTCAAGGCGCGCGCCGCGTTCCGCGACGTGGCGCGCACCCTGCGCGTCGAGCCGGGCGAGGTCGATCGCTTCACCAAGCTGATTCCCGCGGGGCCGGGCGTGACCACCTCGCTGGCGGACGCCCCGGAGCGATCCCCGGAGCTGAAGCAGCTCGTCCGCCAGGACGAGCGGCTGCGCAAGATCCTCGAGCTGGGGACGCGGATCGAGGGACTGGCCCGTCACGCGTCGGTTCACGCGGCGGGCGTGGTGATCGCGCCCGGCCCGCTCACCGACTACGTCCCCGTATGCCTCGCCCCCCAGGAGCCGGACGCCATCATCACCCAGTACGACATGGTGGCGCTCGAGCAGGTGGGGATGCTCAAGATCGACGTGCTCGGGCTCCGCACGCTCACCGTGATTCACGACGCGGTGGCAATGGTCGCCGCGCGGCACGGCACGACGCTCGACATGAACGCCCTGGATCTCGAGGACCCCGAAGTCTACCGGCTGCTGGGATCGGGGCGGACGGCCGGCGTCTTCCAGTTCGAGTCGCCGCTCGCCACCGACTGTCTCCGGAACATGAAATGCGACCGGTTCGACGACCTGGTCGCGACCAACGCGCTGCTCCGGCCCGGACCCCTCGATACCGGGATGCATCTCGTCTTCATCAACCGCAAGCTGGGCCGCGAGCCGGTCCGCTACCCCCATCCCGCGCTGGAGGAGATTCTCAAGCCGACGTACGGGGTCATCACCTACCAGGAGCAGGTGATGCGCATCGCGAACGTGCTCGCCGGCTTCTCGCTCGCCGAAGCCGACGTGCTGCGCAAGGCAGTCGGCAAGAAGGACAAGGAGCTGATCCAGCACGAACTCGGCCGCTTCGTGCAGCGCGCGCTGGCGCTGGGGCACGACCGGCGTGCGATCGAGGACATCGCCGCGCAGATCGAGACGTTCGGGCGCTACGGGTTCAACAAGTCCCACGCGGTCGCCTACTCCGTGCTCTCCTACCAGACGGCGTGGCTCAAGGCGCATTACCCCGCGGAGTTCATGGCCGCGCTGCTGTCGTCGGAGATCGGCAACACCGACAACGTGGTCCGCTACATCAACGAGGCGCGCGAGCTGGGTCTCGACGTCCTCCCCCCCGACGTGAACGAGTCGGGCTTCAAGTTCACGGTGGTGGGCGACCGGCGTATCCGCTTCGGCCTGGGCGCGATCAAGAACGTGGGCGAGGGCGCCATCGAGTCGATCCTCGCGGGCCGGCAGGCGGCCGGACCATACCGCTCGCTGGTGGAGCTGTGCGAGCGCATCGACCTGCGGCTCTGCAACAAGCGCGTGATCGAGGCGCTCGTCGACGCGGGCGCGTGCGACGCCCTGGGCGGCCACCGCGCCCAGCTGGTGGCGGCGCTCGAGCACACCTTCGCCGAGGCCCAGGCCCGCCAGGCGGAGCGGGACTCGGGGCAGCACGCCCTCTTCGGCGGCGACACCCCGAGCCCCGAGCCCCGAACCCCGCTCCCCGAGGTCCCTCCCCGGTCAGAGCACGAGCGGCTCGCCCGCGAGAAGGCCGTGCTCGGCTTCTTCATTTCCGGGCACCCCCTCGCGCGGTACGGCGCGGAGGTGGAGCTTTTCGGGACCCGCACCACCGCCACCCTGAGCCAATGGAGCGACCAGAAGGTCCGGATCGGGGCCGTGGTGACGGTGGTGAAGCGACAGATCTCCAAGAAGTCGGGCGCCGAGTACGCGCGACTCACGCTCGAAGACTTTCACGGCACGGCGGAGGCGCTGGTGTTCCCCGAGGCGTGGGCCAAGCTGAACGAGGTGATCCGCCCGGATGCGGCGCTGCTGTTGTCGGGCGGCTACAGCGGGCGCGACCGCGACGAGGAGCAGGCGCCGTTCATCGTGGAGGTCGCGCAGCCGCTCGACGACCTGAAGACGGCCGGCGCGATCGGCGTGGCGCTGCGCTGGTCTCCGCTGGCGCCGCCCCCGCCCGGGGCCAGCCGCGCGGTGGCAGCGCTGTGCGCCGCGCATCCGGGACCCGCGCCGGTGCTGGTCGAATGGTGGGAGGAGGAGAACGGGCATGGAGGCGTCCCCGGGCTTGCGCCCGGGGTCAGTGCCGCCCGGCTGCGCAGTCGCTCCCTGCGGGTCGCCGTGGACGACGAGCTCCTCGGCGCGCTGCGGGACCTGCTCGGCCCCGAGCACGTGCACCTGGTGCGGACAACCTGATGGCGACGCACACGCTGGACTTCGAGCGTCCCCTGCTCGAGCTGGAGCGTCAGATCGAGGAGATGAAGCGCGTCGCCGGCGAGACGGCCGTCGACGTCTCGAAGGAGCTTGCCCCGCTCGAGAAAAAGCTCGCCGAGCTGCGGACCGAGATCTACAAGAACCTGACGCCGATGCAGCGCGTCCAGGTGGCGCGCCATCCCAAGCGGCCCTACACGCTCGACTATCTCAGCACCGTGTTCACCGATTTCGTGGAGCTGCACGGCGACCGGCTGTTCCGCGACGATCCGGCGATGGTGGCCGGGTGGGCGCGGCTCGACGGCGTGAGCGTCATGGTCATCGGCCACCAGAAGGGTCGCGACACCAAGGAGAACCTGCGGCGCAATTTCGGGATGGCCCATCCGGAGGGCTACCGCAAGGCGCTGCGTCTCATGCACCTCGCCGAGCAATTCCGCGCCCCCGTGATCACCCTCGTGGACACGCCGGGCGCGTACCCCGGGCTCGGCGCCGAGGAACGCGGCCAGGCCGAGGCGATCGCCCGGAACCTGGTCGAGATGGCTACGCTGCGGACTCCGATCCTCACCGCGGTGATCGGCGAGGGCGGCTCCGGCGGAGCCCTCGCCGTGGGGCTGGCGGACCGGGTGGTGATGCTCGAGAACTCGGTGTACTCTGTCATCTCCCCCGAGGGCTGCGCCGCCATCCTCTGGAAGGATGCGAGCCAGCGGGAGCGCGCCGCCGAGGCGCTCAAGATCACCGCCGAGGACCTGCAGGACCTCGGTGTCATCGACGAAATCATTCCCGAGCCCCCGGGTGGGGCCCACGCCGATCCCGAAGCGGCGGCGGAGGCGTTGGGCGAGACGCTGCGACGCCATGTGCGCCAGCTGCGCAAGATCAAGATCGACAAGCTCCTCAAACGGCGCGAAGAGAAGTACCTTTCGATGGGTGCGCTGAGCGAGAAGTGAGTTGATCCGTTGATCGAGGTCGTCGAAGTCCGGTTCAAAGGGAACCGCAAAGAATACTTCACCTGGCCCTCACCCGAGCCGCTCGCCCTGCACGAGGCCGTGATCGTGGAGGTCGAGCGGGGGGAAGACCTCGGCCGGGTGTCGGCGCTCGGGCCCGTGGCGGCGAAGAAATGCGGCACCGGGTGCAGCGGCTGCAGCCTCGCCCAGGCTCCCCCGCCGGTCACGCGCAAGGTGCTGCGCCGCGCCACCGCCGGCGACGCCGCCGTCGCCGCCGGACTCGAGCGCGACGAAACCGACGTGCGCCGCAAGGCCATGGACCGCGTGCGACAGCACAGCCTGCCGATGAAGGTCTCCGATGCCGAGTGGCAGTGGGACAAGAAGAAGCTCACCGTCTACTTCACCGCCGAGCAGCGCGTGGACTTCCGCGCGCTGGTGCGGGACCTGGCGAGCCTGTTCCACGCGCGCATCGAGCTACGCCAGATCGGGGCGCGCGACGAAGCCAAACGCCTCGACGGCGTGGGCCGGTGTGGCCGGCAGTACTGCTGCTCGAGCTGGCTGCCGGAGCTCCGGCCCGTGAGCCTGTCGCTCGCCAAGGATCAGCACCTCTCGCTCAACCCGTCGCAAATCTCGGGCGGCTGCGGGCGCCTGCTCTGTTGCCTGCGCTACGAGCACGACTTCTACGTGCAGACCCGCAAGCGCTTCCCCAAAGAGGGCAGGGTGCTGCGGACCGCCGCGGGCGCCGAGCGCGTGCTCGCCGTGGACATCTTCCGCGAGACCGTGACGCTCCGCGTGGAAGGGGAAGGCGGGGGCGGCGACACGCGCGTGGTGGCGCTCGAGAAGCTCACGGCGGAACTGGCGCGGGTGGAGCCCCCCGTTGCCTAAGTTCTACCTCACGACGGCCATCGACTACTCGAACGGCGAGCCGCACCTGGGACACGCGCTCGAGAAGGTCGGCGCGGACTGCATCGCCCGCTACCATCGGTTGCGCGGCGACGCTGTCCACTTCCTCATGGGAATGGACGAGCACAGCCAGTCTGTCATCCAGGCCGCCGCCCGCTCGGGCATGACGCCGCAAGCCTGGGTCGATCGCATGGCCGACACGTTCGCCGGGTACTGGCGCCGCCTCGGCTGCAGCCACGACGACTGGATTCGGACCACGGAGCCCCGGCACGTGCGCTCGGTCACCGCCCTGCTCGAGCGCATCCGGCAGCGCCGTCCCCAGGATCTGTTCGAAGCCGAGTACGAGGGGCTGTACTGCACCGGTTGCGAGGAATTCAAGACCGGGGCGCAGATCGTGGACGGGCACTGCGTGGAGCACCCCACGCTCGAGCTGATCCCGACGCGCGAGCGCAATCACTTTTTTCGTTTGAGCGCGTACCGCGACACGCTGCTCGAACGCATCCGCTCCGGCGCGCTCTCGGTCGAGCCCGAGATCCGCCGCAACGAGGTCGTGCGACTGCTCGAGGCCGGGCTGCAGGACATCTCGATCTCCCGACAGCGGCAGCCCTGGGGCATCCCCTTCCCCGGCGACCCGCAGCAGACCGTGTACGTGTGGTTCGACGCCCTGATCAACTATCTCTCGGCCACGGGATTTCCCGACCCGGGATTCGAGCGCCTGTGGCCCGCCGATCTTCACGTCATCGGCAAGGGCATCACCCGGTTCCACTGCGTGATCTGGCCCGCCATGCTGCTCGCGGCCGAGCTGCCACCGCCGCGCGCCGTGTGGGCGCACGGGTACGTGCAGTGGTCGGGCGCCAAGATGAGCAAGACCGCCGGCGCGGCGGTCAGCCTGAGCGAGGCGATCGATTATCACGGCGCCGACGCGCTGCGCTACTTCCTGCTGCGGGAGGTCGGGTTCGAGAATGACGGCGACTTCACCTGGGAGCGGTTCGACGCGCGCTACACGTCCGAGCTCGCCGATACGCTCGGCAACCTCGTGTCGCGCTCGCTCACGATGATCGCGAACTACCGCGGAGCCGTGGTGCCGCGCGACCCCTGCAACTACGACACGCCGCTCGAGCGCGCCGCGCGCGGCGCGCTCGCGACGTACGCGAGCGCCATGGACGCGAACCGCGTGCAGGAAGGCGCTGCCCAGCTCGTCGCCCTCGCCGGCGCGGCCAACCGCTACGTGGAAGAAACCGCGCCGTACAAGCTCGCCAAGCAGCCGGAGCGGTCCGCGGAGCTCGACTCCGTGCTCGCCAACCTGGCGCGCATGGTCGGCCGGCTCGCGGTGCTGGCGCAGCCATTTCTCCCGACCACCGCCGAGACCGTCTGGGGCACACTCGGCCCTGCCCCGTCACAGCCGCTCACGAGCATACGACTGCGCGACCTCGACGCCCTGGACCTCGCAGGCAGGCATATCGTGAAGCCTCCCATCCTGTTCCCCAAGCCCCGCCTGCCCCAGCCGTGACGCCGCGAGGGGTGTGATGTAGCTCACGTCCGTCCATGTTGACGGCCTGGAAGGCGAGGCGTAGGTTAGGACTCCCACGGGCGACCGGGCCCACGCCCTGTCCGGATTCTCCCTTCGGTCGGTAGCTCGAGAACCGGCGCGCGCGCGCCGGTCACACGCGTTTGATGCGAGGTCGCGAACAGACTGATGCGGAAGAAGGCCGAGCGACGCTGGACCCTCATGGTGGTGCCTCACGGCTCGGGCTTGTCCCGCGCCGTGGAGGTGTCCCAGACGTTCCTGAAGACGCTGCTCGGCATCGGCAGTGTAGTGGCGCTGACGTTCCTGGTGCTGGGTGTCGCGGCTATCTCGCGCGGCGTGAACATCACGCGCAGCCGCGCACTCGAAAACGAGAACCGCATCCTCGCGAACGAGATCCAGCAGATGCGCGAGCGGATGGTGGGGCTGCGCGACACGCTGCACCGCTTCAGCGAGCGCGAGCAGGAAATGCGACTGCTCGCGGGACTCACCCCCACCGACACGACCGTCCAGCAGGCGGGGATCGGCGGCCCGGCGGGCGCCTGGTCGGAGCGGGACAGTCTCAAGGCCCTCGGTCGGGATGGCCAGCAGGCGCTGGCGGCGCGGCTCGACGTGGACGCGCTCGCGCGGCGCGCCAACATCCTGGTGCGGTCGCTCAACCAGGCGTATGACTCCCTGTCGCGGCAGCGCGAGCGTCTGGCCGCGATGCCGTCGATCATGCCGACCAAGGGGTGGTTGACGAGCGCGTTCATGGCGGAGCGGGTGCACCCGATCCTCCATCTCGCGCGTCCGCACGAGGGGATCGACGTATCGGCGCCGATGGGGGCGGAGATCGAGGCGCCGGCCGCCGGCATCGTGACGGACGTCAAGTGGGAAGAGGGCTACGGCAACATGATTACCGTGGACCACGGCTACGGGTTGGTGACGCGCTTCGCGCACTGCTCGAAGATTCTCGCGGTCCGCGGCCAGCGCGTCAAGCGAGGGCAGAAGATCGCGCTGGTGGGCTCGACGGGACTCTCCACGGGGCCGCACCTGCACTACGAGGTGTGGGTGAACCACAAGGCGGTGGACCCGCTGAAGTACGTGATGCCGGATGCGATCGTGGACTGATCGACAATTCAGCAGATCCGTGAATGCACAGGGGGCCCCGCTGATCGGGGCCCCTTTGTCTACTTCGAGAAATCCACCTTCGGCGCCTGCGCCGCTCCGGGCGTCTGCAGCTCGAAGTACTCGCGCGGTCCCTTGCCGAGCAGCTTGGCCGTCAACACCTGCGGGAAGCGCCGGATGTAGGCGTTGTAGCGGTTCACCGCCTCGTTGTAGTCCTGGCGCGCGACCGCGGTGAATATGGTCTGCTCCTGCTTCGCGTACCCCTTGACGGTCTCGACCAGGTTCGGGACCAAGTCGGCGCGCCGCTGCAGCTGCACCTTGATCTGCGACGCCGCGGCGTTCACCTGCTCGTCATACGTCTGGATCGTGTTGTAGCCACAGCCGGCCGCGAGCACGACCAGCAGCACAACCGCGTATCCCCACCTGCGCTCTCTCGTAGCCACGTACGGATCACTCCTGTAAGAGTGTTGCCGTCTGTCAGACTCGTCCCCGATGGTCCCCGGGCTGAAGCCCGGGCTCGGCGCAGGTATGCCCTAAAGGGCGATGCCCTTCAGGGCGCACGTTCACCGCCGAGCCCACCCTTCAGGGTGGGAAAAACGATGACGATCGCGATCCTCCGCTTAAGCTAGTCCGTTCACATACTCCGCCGTCCGCGCCACTGCGGCGAGATACGTCGCCACCAGCGGGTCGCGCGCTCCCCCCTCGAGCCGCAGCGCCGGCCCTCCTTCTGCGTGCCGGATCAGCGGCGCCAGCTCCGCCGCGGTAAAGCCGATCAACGCTGCCGACGCGCTCACGAGCGCCTCGGGACGGCCCGGCACCGGTTTGCCGGCGAGCCGCAGCAGGGCGCGCAGCATCGTGAAGAAGCCCGGCGCGCTCCCTACGATCACGCCCGCTAGGCGTTTCGGCTCGGCCCACAGCGCGCCGTACGCCTGGCGCAACCGCACCAGCTTGCCCATCAGCTCGTGCTCGAGCTGGCGGCGTAGATGATCGCGCTCGACCCGGACGCCGGGCCACGGGTCGCGCCCCGCGAGCAGCCGGTGCGCCTCCCGCATGTCCTCATACTCGATCGGGAACGCCTCGGCCGACTCGCGCCACTCCCGCTCCGTGAGGATGAGCGGGGCCGGATGGCCGGCTTTGGTCCAGGCGCGCACCACCGGGGCGAGGGCGTCGAACAGCGCACCGTCGACCGCGTCGCAGATCAGCAGCGTGTTCACGTCGGACCGCTTGGGGACGTGCGTTCCGCGGGCCGCCGATCCGTACAGCAGGAGAGCCACTAGCCGCGGGCCGAGCGCGTGGGTCACCACGTCGCCTAGGGTGTCGATCGTGAGCTGTGAGGACATGCTAGAGAATGCGCCCGCGAGAGAGGAGAAGCAACGGGAGCGTGACACCCTTGAGGGTCTGGCGCCCCGGCGTCCAGCGCGCCATTCTAGACGTAGGGACTTGGTCTCACGCGGAGGTGCGCCATGCTGCGTTCCCATTCCGTCTCCGTCCTGCTCGCGTTGTCCTGCCTCATGCTGGGTTGCGCGACCAGGCGGCCGTTTGACCGGTCGACTGAGCCCGGAGGGAGGCCGCTGTCGCCCACCACGGCGGGCAGCGTGATCATCACCGGCGACGCGCTGTCGGCCGATCCCGGCCGCACCGTCCTCGACGCCGTCAAGAAAGCGATGCCGCAGCTGCACGTCTCGAGTTGGTCGCAGTACAGCCGCTGTCCCAACCTGGAGCTGCGCGGCAAGGACAGCGTCACTGGCAGCTCCAACCCGGAGGTGTACGTGGATGGGACGCGGACCGTGGACACCTGTCCGCTCGTGACCATCCAGGCCATTGACGCGCGTCGCATCGAAGTCTATTCGCTGGGTGTCACGTCGCGGCCCGGCTATCCCAGCAGCGGCCACGGCCTGATCCTGATCTTCCTGCAGCGTGCGGACAGCACGACGAGAAACTGACCGGAAGAGGGCCGACTGAGGCGAAAAAGTCCCCGGGGAGCGGCGTGCTCCCCGGGGACTGGCATGTCGGGAACCTGCGCGGCGACCTAGTGCCGTCCCGTGAACCAGAGTGGTGTCTGCAGGTCCGTGCTGCTCGTGAAGTGCTGCGCCGCCACGGCCGCGGCGACGTTCGCCTGGTTCAGCACCTGCTCGTTGTCTGCGTACGGCAGACGCTCCGGGATCTTTGCGAGCACCGCGTTCGGGCCGGGCACTAGAGTCGGAACCTGGGTACGGCGCACCTCGGTCCACGCTTCCATGCCTTGCATGAACATGGAGACCCACTTCTGGTACGCGATCTGGGTGAGACCGGTGGCGGGATTGTACCGCACACGGACCGTGTCGGAGAGATAGGCGTTGCTGGCCGAATCGCTGATGCCGTACTGCTTCATCGACGCTCGGATCGCCGCGCTGTAGAGCGAGTCGGCAGTGCCGCCGATCCAGCCGCGCTGCGCGGCCTCCGCCTCTAGAAACAGCACCTCCGAGTACGTCAGCAAGGCAATCGGCGCGTTTGGTGTCTCGCGCCAGTAGGCGCCGTAGCGCGAGATCAGGAAGAGCGGGTCGCCCGCGCCATCGTTCAGCCCGTTCGGCAGACCCCTGTAGGTCCGGTTGGCGACGATCGTGTCTTTGTTGAGCTGCGCGAAGACCGGCAGGCGCGGGTCCTTCCAGCTCTTGAGCGAGTCCACATAGGTCTTGCTCATGCCGTAATCATCGCGCCCGCGGGCGTCGTTGTAGATCGGGTTCTGGTTCGGTGCGCTCGCGAGGTACAGGAGCTGGGCATTGTCCCCGCTGCTGTCGAACACGCCCGCCGTGACGGCCGCCTGGGCTTCGCTTTGCGCCGTGGCGGGATCGACATTCGCCAGATGCATCGCCAGGCGCAACCGCAGCGAGTTGGCAAACTTGCGCCACTTGGTCATGTCGCCGCCATACATGATATCGCCCTTGGTGAAGCCGATGCCCGTCGGGTCGAGCTGCCCGCTGGCCTTCGCCAAGTCGGCGAACAG
>QHTP01000116.1 GCA_003220855.1 Gemmatimonadota bacterium | reverse complement strand
CTCGGCCTGACGGAACGGCGGTGCCACCTTGTTCTTCACGACCTTCACACGCACGTGGTTGCCGATGACCACCTCGCGCTCCTTCACGGGCCCGATGCGCCGCATGTCGAGCCGCACCGAGGCGTAAAACTTGAGCGCCCGGCCCCCGCTGGTCGTCTCGGGATTGCCGAACATGACCCCGATCTTCTCGCGCAGCTGGTTGATGAACACCACCGCCGTGCGCGACCGGTTGATCGCCCCCGCCAGCTTGCGCAGAGCCTGGCTCATCAGCCGCGCCTGCAGCCCCGGGAGCGAGTCGCCCA
>QHTP01000117.1 GCA_003220855.1 Gemmatimonadota bacterium | reverse complement strand
CACAGCTCGAGCGATACGCCCGGCACGTCCACCACCCGCACCCGGTCGCCGTATTTCTCGGTGAAGAACGCCATGGCGCCTGCGGCGATCGCTTCCTTGTACTTCATCTCGCGCGTGGTGACGGGCAGGTTCTCCCACACGTGGCGGTTCACCTCTTCTTCGATCCGGGCGAGCGTCGGGTCGTCCACCGGCCCGTGATGCGCGAAGTCGAAGCGCAGCCGCTCGGGATCCACGACCGAGCCCTGCTGCCGCACGTGCGGTCCCAGAATCTTGCGCAGCGCCGCGTGCACCAGGTGCGTCGCGGTGTGGTTCCGCTCGATGTTCTTGCGGCGGGGTTCGTCGACCTGGGCACGCACCGGCGTCGGCTGGAACTCGTCGGCGAAATGGCCCACGACGGCGCTCACGCCATCCACCTTCTCCACGCCCTCCACGTCGAGCGTCCACCCCTCCCCCCGCACCTGCCCCGTGTCACTGACCTGGCCGCCCGACTCGGCGTAGAACGGATTCTCCTGGAGCACCACCTCCACCACGTCGCTCGCCTGCCGAAACCGGAGCACGTCGGTTTCGGCCTCGGTGGTGTCGTAGCCCACCCACTTCTGCTTGGCCCTGGGCTTCACGGTGCGCCATTCGCCGTCTCGCTTCACGTGGACGGCGACCTTCCCCGCTCCTCCCCCCTTGCTCCGCTCCAGCGCCTCGAGCGAGCGGGTGCGCTGCTTGTCCAGCTCGAGGTCGAACCCCGCCACGTCGACCGTCTGGCCGCGCTCACCGGCGATCAGCTGCGTGAGGTCGATCGGGAACCCGTACGTGTCGTACAGCTTGAACGCCTCGGCGCCCGAGATCTGCTGCGCGTGCTTGAGCTGCTCCAGGCGCTCGAGGCCCCCCTCGATCGTGTCGAAGAACCGCTCCTCCTCGGCGCGCGTCACGCTCTCGAGGTGGGTGCGCTTTTGCACCAGGTCGGGGTAGACGCTCCCCATCACGCCCCCCACCGCGTGCACGAGGTGCACCAGCGTCGGCTCGCGGCGCCCGAGCAGCCAGGCATGCCGCACCGCCCGGCGCAGGATGCGGCGCAGCACGTAGCCGCGCCCCTCGTTGGAGGGGTACACGCCGTCGGCCAACAGGAACGCGACCGCCCGCGCGTGGTCGGCGAGCACGCGATATGAGGCGCCACCGGGCCCGCGGTCGTACTTCCGGCCGATCACCTCGACCGCCCGCTCGATGAGCGGGACGAACGAGTCCGTGTCGAAGTTCGACGGCACCCCCTGCATGACGGCCGCGATCCGCTCCAGCCCCGCTCCCGTGTCGACCGAGGGAGCGGGGAGCGGCGGGCGCGACCCGTCGGCCTGCTGATCGAACTGCATGAACACGAGATTCCAGATCTCCAGCAGCTTCCCGGCCTCGGTCAACGCCACGAACTCGTCGAGACCGAGATCCCCTTTCCCCTTGCCCGTTTCCCCTTTCCCGCGAATGTCGACGAGAATCTCCGAGCACGGCCCGCAGGGCCCGGTGTCGCCCATCTGCCAGAAGTTGTCCTGGTCACCGAGCCCGTAGATGCGCGCGTCGGGCATGCCCGTCACCTGGCGCCACAGCCGGCGAGCGTCCTGGTCGCTGTGATGCACGGTGACGTACAGTCGCGCGGCGTCGATCCCCAGCCAGTCCTTCCCGGTCACCCACTCCCAGGCGTAGCCGATCGCTTCCTTCTTGAAGTAGTCGCCGAAGGAGAAGTTGCCGAGCATCTCGAAGAAGGTGTGGTGCCGGGCCGTGTGGCCTACCTGCTCCAGGTCGTTGTGCTTGCCACCGGCGCGCACGCATTTCTGGCAGGTGACGGCGCGGGTGTAGTCGCGCCGCTCGAGCCCCTGGAACACGCGTTTGAACTGCACCATGCCGGCGTTGGTGAACAGCAAGGTGGGATCGTCCGCCGGGACCAGGGGGGAGCTCGGCACTTCGCGGTGCCCCCGGGCCGCAAAGAACGCGAGGAACGTGCGGCGGATTTCGGCGGACGTCATGGGGGGGAATATACCGCGCCACAGGGCAACTGAAAGGCTAACCGTGACTTAAGGTGTCCGGTAACCCCACTCACGCTAGCACGGGACGCGGTTGGGGTGCCGCTGACACTGCCGTGCGAGCTGGGACCGCGCCGCAAGAACGTGACTCCGCGAGAGAGAGCCAGCGTAGTAACCGCGACACCACCGCAATCGCTGCGCGTCCAGGCGCGCCGAGTTGACGCGCCGCGCCGATTCCGACTTCGCGTCGCGCACAAACGCTGCAAGCGTCGCGTGTGGCGGGTAGCTGACCACGACGTGCACGTGGTCGCTCAACACAGCCTGAGCATGAACACGGATGTTACTACGGCATCCCGCATCGCGCCCCGAATCCGCAATCAACGAGACGTCGTGTTTGCGGATGGCAGCGACACGGCGCCAGGTGTGCCAGGTGACGTGAGCGTATAATCCGCACGCCTTGTGAGGTCCCCTTTTCCGCACGCGACGCCCTTCAGGGTGGGTTAACCCCGGGGCCATGCCCCGGGGTCGCGGAACACCTAGTCCCAGCAGACCGACCCCGCGGCGACGCCCCGGGGCTCACCGAACCCCATTCCGCGTAGACCGACGCCTACCCACACAACTCCCTTACCAGGTCCCTCACTTGCGGACCCGAGTATCCCCGGCGCACCAGAAAGGCGAGCAACCGACGACGCCGCACCGGCGGCGGCAACCCGCCCAGCTGACGGGCCCGCTTCGTGGCCGCGGCCCGGGCTTCGACCTGAGGATCGATCCCTTCCTCTGCGAGCGCGCGCCCCACCGCGTCCTCCGCGACCCCGCGGTCCACGCCCTGCGCGAGCAGGTCGGCGAGGATTCGGGCCGGCCCTTTTCCGCGAGTCGCGCGCACCGCCGCGTACCCTTCCGCGAAGCGGCGGTCGTCGAGCAGGCCCCGCGCCGCCAGCCGCTCCAGGGCCGCCGTCACCGCCACGGGCGGGTGCTGCTTCTTGGTGAGCCGCCGCGCCAGGTCGCGCCAGGCGTGGGCGCGGCGCGCCAGGGCCCGCAGCGCCGCGCGCTGCGCCGCTTCCACGTCCGCGAGCTCGCGCAGCCGCTCGAGCACCGCCGGCATGAGCGCCGCTCCAAGCTGCAGGCTCAGCCCCTCGATCGCGTCCGCGGGCAGGGACGCGAATCGCCCCCGATCCACCTCCACCAGCCGATAGCCCGGCTGGCGCGGATCGGGGGCGAGGCCGGTGAGAGTCGGCACTCACTCCTCGGGGGCGGAAGCCTCCTCATCCGCCGCCACCGCGGCGGGTTTCACACCGAGATGCTCCTTCACCTTTGCTTCGACTTCCGCGGCGAGATCGGCGTGATCCTTGAGATACAGCTTCGCGTTCTCGCGGCCCTG
>QHTP01000115.1 GCA_003220855.1 Gemmatimonadota bacterium | reverse complement strand
TCTGCTTCCATCCCGTGGCGATCATCGCGCCGCTGGGGTCGCGGAGCGCCCCCACGTTCCCATAGTGATACACAACGCGTATGCCCTCCCAGCCGAAGCCGAGCGTGTATCCCCTTCCAGTGCCGGAGAAGTACGAGGGCTCGCGCGCAACGGGCTCGAGAGGGTCGCCCGTACCGTGCTCGAGCGCATAGTTCGAGAGCCCGAGTCCCGCCTCGACGAAAGCGCTCCCGGTCACGCGGGGGTAATACGCCAGCAACACCGTCCCGGTGCTGATGGTCGGGAGCCTTCCTCGCCTTAGCCCGTTTTCCCAAAAGTCGCCTTGAACCCCGAGCTGCACATGCGGATTCGGCGTCCCGCCGAGGCCCAGATTGAAGGTCCAACCACCGAGCTCCCGGCTGCGGCCGCAGGTGTCGCAGGAGAAACCCGCCGAGCCGTAGCCCAGGCCTACTCCCAGCCAAGCGCCGTGTCGCGTGTCGTCGCCCTGCGCGCGGGCGAGCGCGTCGCACGTGTACAGCAGCACACTCACGATGATGAGCAACCGAGCAGTCATGGTGCCTCCCTTCGACGAATCCTGCCGGGGAGGCCTCAAGCGGTTTTCAAGCGAGGGCTTGACCCGTCCGCGCCCTCGCTGGGACCTTTCACTTATGGGCATCGGCCCCGCTCGTTGGACCACGCACCTCGTGCGCATCGGCTTGCTCGGCGCGACAGTAGCGGCCTGCAGCTCCCGCGGCCCGGAGCGCGCGTTCCTCGCGCGGCGGGTCCCGGTCGCCCGGCTCGATTCCGTCCTCAAGGCCGCCGACAGCGTGCGCCTGCCGCTCGCCGCGGCCCGCGCGCTGCTCGGCGTCACGGCCGAGTCCGGATTCGCCGCGCGCGCCCCGCACGACTCAATGACCCTCGCTGAGATCGTCACGTGGGCCCGGGAGGAGCAGGCCCGAAAACGGCAGGCGGACGCCGCCGCGTCGGCCGCCGAACGGGCGCGCCAGGACAGTGTCCGAAAACTGCTCGAGCCTTTGCTCGCCGTCACGATCGTGAAAAAGACGTACCTGCCCAAAGACCCTGCGTCCGAGCAGTACGAGGACTACATCTCGCTCGCGTTCGCCTACGAGAACAAAGGCACCAAGCCGATGCGCGCCTTCCAGGGGGACGCGACGTTCCTCGATACGTTCGGCGACTCGATCTACAGCGCGCACCTGAAGGTGGATTTGGCGCTCGCCCCAGGGCAGTCGCGGCGCGAGCCCGCCCGCATCGTGCGGTTCAACCCATTCCGCGTCGCCCACCAGCGGCTGCGCGACACCCCGCTCAACAAGATGAAGCTCGTGTGGGAAACCACGGACGTGGTGTTTGCGGACGGCACGCGGCTCAGTCTCGCCGGGGATCACGAAGCACCCTAGACCAAAGTGTGGCGACGACGCCACACGCCAATCGTTACCTCGTGTCGCTCTTGCGACTCTTTCCCAGTTGTGCAGTTTGTGCAGCCAGCACCCTAGACCGGAACCCTCTTCCGAGGCTGCCCAATGACCGACCTGCCCGTGTCGGACGCGCAGCTGGTCGAACTCATGGCCGCGGGCGACCGCCGCGCCCACGAACAGCTCAGCCACCGCCACCGGCTCTCCCTGTACGCCCGCGTGTACGCCTTGCTCGCCGATCCCGCGGCCACCGAGGAAGTCCTGTCGGAGACGTTGGAGCGCGCGTGGCGCGCCGCCCGTCACTTCAATCCCGGCGCTGGCAGTGCCGCCGCGTGGCTCTCCGAGATCGCGCGCGACCTGGCGCAGCGCCGCCAACGTCCAGCCATCTCGTAAATCGCAGGCTGTCAGCTTGGTCGGGGACGCGGTATCTTGAGGACGCGTCCCGATGACCGCGTCCTGGCCGTACACGTTCCCCTCGCGCGCCGCCGAACAGCTGCTCGGCGCACCGCGCGAGGTCCGCATCCCCCGCAATGGGGATCGGGACCTGTCGTTCGAGGGGTGGTGCTTGGGTCACGCGGCGGGGCGTAAGGGCGCAGCCGCCGCCACCAGTGGCGTGGACGTCGATATCTATCTCACGGTCGGGAAGCGGCTGGTGGCGCATGTGTGCCAGTGGCACCTGCGCGAGGGCGCCGGGCTCGCCGAGGATCACCGGGTTGCCGCCCTCGAATCCCCTTCCCAAACAATCGCCTGGCTGAAGCAGGACAACGCCGGTCGGCTCGGCTACCTCGCCAAGCGCGCCTGGGTGCAGGCCTGCGCCACGTGGCCGGGCTTGCGGAGCGAGGCCGTCGAGCGCGTCGAGTAGGATGCCGACGGCGTTCCAGTGGGCCCGCCTCAAGGCGGACGTGAAGTCTCCGCTGCGCCGGGGCGCCTGGTACCGCATCCTCAAGCTCACCCCCGCCGACGCGATCCTGGACGTGCGAGGCAAGCCGGTCAGCGTGCGCCGCGGCGATCTGCAGCTGTCACCGACGCCCGCGCTGCGCTGGTCGGTCGTGGCGAGCCCCAAGAACTCGCCGCGCTTCCCCAACTCGTGGGGACCGCGCTACGCCGTATGCCCCAGTTGCCGCGAGCGGGCCCGCCTCGAGGGCGAACCGGCGGGCATGCGGTGCCACCGTTGCAATGGGTTCTTCGAGATCGCCTGGAACGAGCGCGGCCGCGCCGCGGGCTGAGCCGGAGACCGCTACGGCGCGAGGATGTCGAACGTGTTGGAGGACGCGCCGACCGCCCCGGTCGCGCTGGCGCGCAGCACGTAGCCCGTCCCCGCCTTGTCGATACTGAGATCGCCGAACTGCGCGATGCCGTTCACCGGCGCGACGCTGGCCGTCCCGGACAGGGTCCCGCCGCTCGGATTCACACCGATCGTGATCGTGATGGCCGCTGTGAAGCTCGTGTCGGGGTTGCCGAGTGAGTCCCGCACGATGACCTGAATAGCAGGCGTGATGATGTTGCCCGCGGTCGCGCCGCTCGGCTGCACCGCGAAGCCGAGCGTGTCCGCTCCGCTGCCGCCGCCGGTGCCCCCGATCGCGATCCCGCCGTTCCCGCCCAGACCCAGGGGTCCACCCGGACCGACGTCGCACGCGCCGAGCGCGCAGGCGACGAGCAGCAATGACCATCGTGTGTGACGCATACTCAGGAGACGCATTGTCACGCTCCGTTGTTGCGGACCGTTACACGCGGAGCCGCCTTCACGCCCTCACGTGAGCATTATAGAATGTCCCGTACGCCGCAAGCGCTCGGGCCACCCCTTTGTCCACCTCTCCCGCGATGTACACGGCAAGATTGCCCGCGTGCCCGGCGAGGGATGCGGCGCCCGCGGGCACGTCGCCCGGCTTGAGCGCCCGATAGCTCTCGACCAGACCGGCGCCCACCGCTTCGAGCACCCACGGCTTCATCTCGACGGTGGCCTTCGTCACGATCACGCCGCGCACGGCGCCCTGCGGCGTGAACCCGACCGCGACCTCGATCGGGCCATGGGGCGTATCGACGCGGACGAACGCCAGGACGCCCACGCCGGTCGTGCCCGCCTTGCCACTGTAGAACGTGAGCACCCCGTCGTCCGGACTCCAATCCACGAGCTCGTGGAGGCGGTGCGCGTCGGGATCGCTCAGGTGCACCTCGCGCGCGAGGTAGGAGTCGGCGCCAGGGAGGAGCGCCTGCACGGCGTCGGGCCGCTTCACGAGGATCACGGCGGGAGTGATATGGAGGACGGCGGCAATCGTCGCCCCGCGCAGCAGGAGGTTCATCGGTCTACTCCTCTCGTACGAAACCACATTTGGTGGATAGCCAGAGCGGTGACGGCGAGATAGCCCAGGCCCATGGCCCATCCTCCGATCAGGGTGACGGCCGCGAAGCGGCCCGACACGAACTTGGTGAGCCACATCCCGGCGAAGTCCAGCCACGGAGCCGAGAACAGCAGCGTGATGAGGGTCACCGCCCAGCCCTGAGAGAGCGAGAGCCCCGCCCCATCACCATGGTCGTTTCGGGCGGCATCGACATCGACATCGCGCGTCCTCCATAAGTCGCCGCCACGCGCTCGGGCGTGAACCCCGCATATAGCGAGACCATCAGCGCCCCGAACACGTACGAGACGCCGAGGGTGGCGAGCAGACACGTGACCAGCCACTTGATGCGAAGGTCGGCGCGTCCCAGGTCGTACAGCATGACGCTTCCTCCACTAGAAGACGTACACCAGCTCCACTACGGCTTTCGTGTCCGAGCCCTGCAGTGCCCCGGCGGCATCGGCAAAGAACGGCCGCGACGACCAATCGGCCCGGACGGCCGCGCGCAGCGCGAGTTGCGGCAGGTGAAAGCGGGTGTGCTCGATGTTGCTGAAGACCCCCTCGCGGGCCGTGTTGAAGTACCACATCGGTCCCAGCGTCACGGACCGCAGGGTCTGCGGCGTGCCGGTGAGCAGCCCGTCGCCGTCTTCCATTTGATCGTAGCGCGCGCTCAAGCCCAAGGTTCTGGTGACCCGTACGAACGCGGTGACGGCGGCGCCGCGCCACGTCGGGGTGCCGCCGCTCGCCTGCTCGCGACCGAGGTTCACCTCCGCGCCGAGGATGAGGCGTCCCCGGTCGATCGTCAGGTCGCCCGAGAGGAGCGATCGCTGCTGGGCATCCGTGGAATCGCGCTCCGGTCCGTAGACGCCCGTGACCCCGACCGTCACCCAGGGGATCGGGATGACCTGCGCGCGCAGCAGCGCGGTCTTGCCCCGATTGTTGTCCACCGCGACGTCCCATCCATTGGCCGCGACAGCCCAGACCTCCGCGCGCGGTGAGACGGTGTAGTGCAGCTGCACACCGGTCAGCTTGCCCGGTCGAGCAAAGGTGAAGTTGAACGAATTGGTGGCGATCAAGTTGAGCGGCTCGTCGTCGCGCTCGAAGCCGATCGGGGCGTCGAACCGTCCGAACGCCAGCGTCCACTGGTTCGCCTTCTGCGGAGTCCAGCTGACCAGCAGGTTGTCGATCTCGGTCGAGGTCTCCGTGCCGTCGAGGGCCGTCGTCAACTGGGCGAACAGGTAGACATCGCCCACGGGTTTGAACAGACTGACCCCGATCTTGCCGGCCGTGAAGCTGTTGCTGCGCGCCAGCCGATCGTAATCGGCCCGACCGACGGCGAAGCCGCTCACGCTGACTGGCTGCGGCTCCTCGAACGTCACCGCGCGCTCCTGCGCCGCGGCCGATGCCGCAACGCAGCACAACAGGGCGCACCACGGCGCTCTGCGCATACGTGTGTCCTCCGGATTGTAGGTGGCTAACGGATCAGGTCAGCCGAGCGCGTTCGGAGGCGGTGGAGTCGGGGGGAAAGACGGGGAAAGGGGAATGGGGAATGCGACCACGCGCGACGGTTCGGCGACCGGTGGCAGGATTACCACGTCGTAGCCCAGCGGGGTCGGCACCGCCGTCGAAACCGCGAGATCGAGCCCACCGGTCATTTGGTCGCAGAAGCAGGGACCGCCCGACGGAGCGGTCGCGTGCCCGCCCGCCATGTGGTGCGCGGCATGATGGCGGCACACGAGCCATTCCCGGACGGTCCCGCCGCCCGGGCCCCCGGCGAGCCAGCAGGCAGCCGCGAGCGTGAAGAGTATCGATCTCGGAGCGCTGCGCATCGCCTCAAGTGTACGGTGGTCGTTTCGCCTGGCGCAACCCTGGCGGGGGCGTGTAGACTCCACCCACCTTACCGCTGACAGACACCGGATATTCCCTCGAGGAGCGTCGTACGATGGGCGAGCGGATCGACTTCCGGGATGGACGCTGGGTGGTGCCGGACCACCCCATCATTCCGTTCATCGAGGGAGACGGCACGGGACCCGACATCTGGCGCGCGGCGCGCCGCGTGTTCGACGCAGCGGTCGACAAGGCCGCCCGCGGCAAGCGTCGCGTCGAGTGGCTGGAAGTGCTCGCCGGTGAAAAGGCCTTCAAGCAAACGGGAAGCTGGCTGCCCGACGCCACGCTCGACAGCATCCGGGCGCACCGCGTCGCCATCAAGGGCCCGCTCACGACCCCGGTGGGCGGCGGGATCCGGTCCCTCAACGTGACCCTGCGCCAGCTGCTCGACCTGTATGCCTGCATCCGCCCGGTGCGCTACTTCGAGGGCGTCCCCAGCCCGATGCGTGAGCCGCAGCGTCTCGACGTCGTGATCTTCCGGGAGAACATCGAGGACGTGTACTCCGGCGTGGAGTACCGCGCGGGCAGTGGGGAAGCCGACGCCCTGATCGGCTTTCTGGCGGAGCGGTTCGGCGCCAAGATCCGGCCCGGCAGCGCCATCGGCATCAAGCCGATGTCGAAGTTCGGCTCGCAGCGCCTGGTGGTGAAGGCCATCCAGTACGCGCTGCGCGCCGGCCGCCGCTCGGTGACGCTGGTGCACAAGGGCAACATCATGAAGTTCACCGAAGGCGGGTTCCGGGAGTGGGGGTACGAGGTCGCGAAAGAGCGCTTCGGGGACAAGACGATCACCGAGGACGAAACGGGAAAGGGGAAAGCGGAAAACGGAAAGGTGATCATGAAAGACCGCATCACCGACGCCATGTTCGCCCAGCTGGTGCTCCGCCCCGACGAGTACTCGGTGATCGCGGCACCCAACCTGAACGGCGACCTGCTGTCCGACGCGGCGGCCGCACAGGTCGGCGGCCTGGGGCTCGCCCCCGGCGGCAACGTCGGCGACGGCTACGCGGTCTTCGAGGCGACCCACGGCACGGCGCCCAAGTACGCCGGGCTGGACAAGGTGAACCCCGGGAGCGTGATCCTGTCCGGGGCCATGATGTTCGAGGAGCTCGGCTGGACCGACGTGGCGGAGGCGATCGTGCGGGGGCTGGGCGGCGCGATCCGGTCGCGCCGCGTCACGTACGATCTCGCCCGTCAGATGGCCGGCGCCACGGAGGTCTCGACCTCGCAATTCGCCGCAGGCATAATCGAGCATGTCTAAGATGACCGGGACGACCCTCACGACACCGCTCGCCCAAGTCGAGACACCGCTGCTCGCCGTCGCTCTGGCGCAGGGCGGCGCGGTCCCCCCCCCGTCGCTCGCGGAGCTGGACCGCGCGGCAGGCGGCGTCGTGGCGCGCGCGATCACGAGCGGTGACTTCAAGGGGAAGCGTGATGAAACAGCGCTCCTCTACCCCAGCGGCGCCAAGCCCCAGCGCGTGCTGCTGGTCGGATTGGGAAAACCGGGAGACGTGACGCGCACCAGCGTGCGACGGGCTGCCGCGGTCGCCGCGAAGCGCGCGCGGGCCCTGGGCGCGACGCATTTCACGTTCGCGCTCGCGCCCGAGGCGCGCAACGGCATCGCCGCCGCCGACGTGGGTCAGGTCGTGGTGGAGGGGGCGGCGCAGGGCGCGTGGGCCTTCACCGAGCTCAAGGCCGCGCCCGACGAGCCGAAGGCCGAGGTCGAGGCGGTCGCCGTCGCATGCGACGCGAAAGACGCCAACGCCGTCGGTGCCGGCGAGCGGCTGGGTGAAGCGCTCGCCGCCGGGCATTTCCTGACGCGTTACCTGCAGATGCTCCCCGGCAACGTGTGCACGCCGAGCTACCTGGCCGACCGGGCCAAGCAGCTCGCCGACCAGTACGGCTTCACCTGTACGGTGCTCGACCGGGCCCAGATGCGGGAGGAGAACATGGGCGCGCTGCTGGCGGTGGCGCAGGGCAGCCAACAGGAGCCGCGGTTCATCGTGCTCGAGCACCGCGGCGCGGCCGCGGCGGACGCCCCCGTGGCGCTGGTGGGCAAGGGCGTCACCTTCGACTCGGGCGGCATCTCGATCAAGCCGGCGCAGAACATGGAGGACATGAAGTTCGACATGTCCGGCGCGGCGGCCGTCCTCGGCACGTTCGAGGCCCTGGGGAAGCTCAAGCCCAAGCTCAACGTCGTCGGCCTCATCCCGGCGACGGAGAA
Source organism: Gemmatimonadota bacterium (assembly GCA_003220855.1). Classification (GTDB taxonomy): domain Bacteria; phylum Gemmatimonadota; class Gemmatimonadetes; order Gemmatimonadales; family GWC2-71-9; genus AG41. Next base: position 29 of record QHTP01000115.1, on the reverse strand, counting down.
CCTCCCCTCCGGAACGGCGGTCAAACCCG
>QHTP01000204.1 GCA_003220855.1 Gemmatimonadota bacterium | reverse complement strand
TGGACTACTATCGGCAGAAGGGCGTGACGATGCGCATGGGGGAGGGGATGGCGGGGCTCGATCGGCGCGCGGGGTCGTGCGTGGTGCGCACCACTACGGGCGGCGAGCTCGTGACCGAGGTCCTGGTGGCGGGACTGGGCATCACGCCGGCGGTGGAGCTGGCGGAGCAGGCGGGCCTGCCGGTGGACAACGGAGTTTTGGTGGACGAGTTCTGCCGCACCAGTCATCCGGATGTGTATGCCGCGGGGGACGTCGCCAACTTCGCGAATCCGGCGCTGGGCACCCGGCTGCGCGTGGAGCACGAGGACAACGCCAACACGATGGGACGCACCGCCGGCCTCAACATGGCCGGCCGGGCGACCGCCTACGATCATCTGCCCTTTTTCTATTCGGATCTGTTTGACCTGGGCTATGAAGCCGTAGGTGAGCTGGACCCGCGGCTCGAGACCGTGGCCGACTGGAAGGAGCGGTTCCGGGAAGGCGTGGTCTACTACCTCAAGGGCGGCCGGGTGCGCGGCGTGCTGCTGTGGAACACCTGGGGGCAGGTGGACCACGCACGGGCGCTCATCGCCGAGCGGGGTCCGTTCGCACCGCCGGACTTGAAAGGCCGGCTGCCCGCGTAATGGCGCGGCGCGGAGCGCGTGTCGCGGCCGGCGCGACCCTGTCGATCGCGGCGCTGCTCGCCATGACGCTCGGAGTCACGACGGTGCAGGCGAATCGCCTCGCCGTCGAATCGCTTCGGCGCGGGCTCGCTGATGCGCGGCGCGGCGTCCAGTCGCTCCTGGCGGGCCGCGCGGCGAACCTCGCCGGCATGAGCCGCGTGAGCACCCAGGTGCCGGAATTTCGCGAGCGGCTGCTCAAGAGCGACGAGCACGCCGACGTGCTGGATCAGGCGGCCGCGTATCGCCAGCTCCTCGGGGCCGCCTGGGTGCTGGTGACCAACGAGCATGGGATCCTGATGGCGCGGACCGATAATCCGGATGAGGTCGACGTCGACCTGTCGCGCGGCGCACTGGTCGCGGGGGCGCTGTCCGGAGAGGTGTCGAGCGGCGCCTGGCGCGACGACCGGCTGCACCAGTTGTTCATGGCCGTCGCCGTGCCGCTGCGGGCATCTGCGTCGGCGGCGCCGCAGGGTGCCTTCCTGGCTGCGTACGCGATCGCCGACACGCTCGCCCTCGAGATCAAGCAGGCGACGACCAGTGACGTGGTGTTCTTCGCGCTCGACACGCTGGACCATCCCTACGTGGTGGGCAGCACGCTCCCGCGCGAGCAGGTCGGTCCGGCGCTCGCCGCCGACACGGCGGCGCTCGGTCGCCTGGCCGGCGACTCGGGCGGCGTGGAGATCTCGGTGCTCGTGGGTGGGGAGCATCTGATCGGTCTCGCGAGTCCGATCCGCTCCGCGGGCGGCGACGCGTTCGGCGGGTTCGTCGCGTTCCGCTCGCGCGAGCGAGAGCTGGCGTCGTTCGCCTGGTTACGGCGTACTCTGGCCGTGGCGTTCGTTCTCGCGCTCGGCCTGGCGGTCGTCTCCGCTAGATCCCGCCGAACCATGGGTACCCCTGGTCTTCCCAGTATCCCCCCGGCCTCGTATCCGTGAACGTCATCGCGACGAGGTACTTCGTGAGCTTGTAGCCCAGCTTGGTCGGGGAGTAGAGCCGGAGCGGCGCGCCGTGCGCCGGTGGCAGGGGATTGTCGTTCATGCCGTACGCGAGAATGGTCTGAGGGTGCATGGCACTCGCCAGGTCCCACCCGTTCGAATAGCCGGCGTCGAACGACTCGAACCTGATGTAGCGCGCGGTGCGCAGCGGCCGGCACCGCTCCACGATGGCCGACACCGGGACGCCGTGCCAGCTCGCGATCGCCGACCAGCCCTCGACGCAGTGGTGCTTCACCGTGTACGACACACGGGGCAAGCGCATCAGGTCGTCGAGCGAGAGGTCGAGCGCCTGCTCGACCATGCCCTGCACCCGCAGGCGCCAGCGGTCCGGGTCGTCGAGCATTGGCGTCGTCCCCGAGATGAAATAGCTCGGCAGCATCGCGCTGCGCTCGCCAGGTGAATACGTCCGCGCCAGGTGCGTGGGAGAGAACAAGACCTTCTCGCCCACCCAGTCGTTGACGCGACTCCAGTCGAGGAGCAGCGGGCGAATCGCGCCACCCCCGTCCCAGCCGCACGCGGCGACGAGCGAGGCCGCCCCACCTGCGACCGCCAGCCGCAGGAATGCGCGTCTGTCGACCTCTTGCAACTTGGCGTCTTGGCGTCTTGGCGGCTGTCTCTCAGTCATGACTGGGGAATCGTCCCCGGTACCACCCGGTGATCATGGCCCGCAGCGACGCGGGGTCCACGACGAACACGAGGACAACGTGGGTGATGGTGAACGCCACGAAGATCCACACGGTCCAGAAATGCCAGTATCGGGCCGCCTGGAATCCGCCGAACAGGGCGGTGAGCCAGGCGAGCTGCGTCGGCTTGTAGATCGCAAGCCCGGTGAGCACCGCGAGGGCGCCGAGCGCGTAAATGCTCGAGTAGGCGAGCTTCTGGAGCGGGTTGTGTTTCCCCTGGGGCGGGTGCTCCTTGCGCAGCCGCAGGTAGTAAGCGGCCATGGCGAGCGCGCCCCGCACGTCACGCGGTTGAAACAGCAGGGCACGCCACTCGCCGCTCTTCACCAGGTAGCCGAGATAGAGCAGGCCGGCGGTGACGAGGGGCCACATCAGCGCGAAGTGCCAGTTGAGCGCCCCCGCGAGCCAACCGCCCAGCCGGCTCCAGTGGGGAAACTGCGTGCCGTCCAGGGGATTCGGCAGATACGGCCCGCCACGGTTCCCGAAGCGCGCGTATCCCTCGTAGATCTGCAGGCCGCTCGTGATCATCCCCGCGAGCACGACCACGGTCACCCAATGCGTGATGCGGACAATCCAATGGTGGCGGCGTACGAACGGCCGCGGGCCCTGCTCGTCGGTGGTCATGGCTCGCTCCTCTCGCCATCCACGCTATGGGCGAAAGCCTGCTCGCGTAAGGGGCCATTAGTGGATTCTCACGGACGTCCAACGGCTTCCCACGCTGACCAGGCCGTGCCTAATGCGGCCGAGACTGCTGGGGTGGAAAGGGGAGGGGTCCATCGTTTCAGCTCGATGTACATCACGGGATGACCAACGCCACGTTGGAGCGATGGGCGGAGCCTTTACCGGTTGACCCGCCCGAAGAAATCGTTCAACAGCGCATTGAACCGATCAGCGTCATCTACAAATAGAGCGTGGCTTGCGTCATCGAAAAATTCAAACCGTGATCCGCGAATTCGTCTTTGCATTTCTCTTTGGCTCCTCAGCGGAAGCTCTCCTCCGTAGGAAGAGGCCACTATGAGTGTGGGCTTGTCGACCTTCGCCAACAGCGGCGCACGGTCACGAGCCAAGCATCAAGCAGCGCAATAGCGGTGTTCGTGGGCGTGTGCATCGCCTCGGTGGTGATGCGCTGCAAGTCCTCCTCGGTCTGAGGCTTCTCATACATCTCACGAACGAACTTCGCCGTCGTAACCCGTGGTCCAGCCCGGGACGAATAAAATGGCGAGAGAATTCGTAACATCCTCTGCCGGACCCGCCTCGAGATAGTGAATCTTGATCCCATCCGGAGTCGTGACGAACCCACTCTTGGGGGTTACACCCTTGTTTGCTTGAGCAGACGAGGAGTGAGCCCCAACGGCCGAGTATGCAAG
>QHTP01000012.1 GCA_003220855.1 Gemmatimonadota bacterium | reverse complement strand
GTCGCGGCGCTGGCCCAGGACGACTGGCGCCGCCGCAGCCCCCAGTTCCAGCAGCCCGCCCTGGGCAAGAATCTCGCGCTGCGCGACGCGCTCAAGCCCATCGCGCGGCGGCACGGCGCGACCGTCTCCGCCGTCGCGGTGGCGTGGACGCTCGCCTGGCCCGGCGTGACGGGGGCGATCGTCGGCGCCCGCACGGCGGCGCAGGTGGACGGCTGGATCGGCGCGGCGACACTCGAGCTCACGACAGCGGATCTCGACGAGATCGCGGCCGCCATCTCGCGAACCGGGGCCGGGACGGGACCGGTGCGGCCTACGGCGGGGGTCGCTGGGGGTCGCTGAGGCGAGGCGTGGAGCCGCCTTCCGTTTGCGCCGCGCGCACCCACACCCGCACCTCGGCGGGCGTGGGCCGGGGGCCGTCCCGCACCAGACGCCACACCGTGTCGGGGTCCGCGGCCGCCAGCGCTTCCACGCTGCCAATCCCGTTGCCGATCAGGGCGGCCGCGTGCGCGCTCCCGATGCCGCGCAGCGTCACGAGGCGCGCCGCCGCGCGGGCCGCGCGGGCTTCGCCCGGGCTCAGGTTGGCGCGGTACGCGAGCTCTGCGACGGGGGTGCGGGCCACCCGGAACACGTCGTCCCATCCGGCGCTCCGGAGGCGCTCGTGCACGGCGTTGGTGACGCCCGGCAGATCGGCCAGCCGTGGCGCCGTCGAGCTCACGGTCCACCGATCGATCCCCGCAAGCGCCAGCAGCACGAACACCGCGGTGCCGACGAGCGCGCGCGGCGTCGTGCGCGGCGCGAGCAGATGATACAGTGACCACAGCTCGAGTGCGAAGAACGGAAATCCGATGAACCCCACGGGCGGCATTTCGAAGATCTTCGAGTGTTCCAGGAATGGAACCGTGTAAATCCACCGTCCCCGCGCCATCGCGTTGAACGATTCCCACAATGCTCCGGCCACGAGGCCCGCCGTCATGAGGCGCGCGATCCGCCCCCACGCACCGCGCGCCACGTCGCCGAGCAGGGAGTGCTCCGGGTCGCGCCGGTACAAGAGCGGCTCGGTGACGAGCCACACCGCACCCCAGGTGAGGGGATAGAGGTACCGCGGAAACGCGAGCACCAGCGCGAGCGTGGCCCAGCCGGCCCACCAGGCGGCTCGCAGGTGCGCGGGCGTGAGCGAGACGGGCCGCGCACGCAGGTCGTGCCACACGCCCAGCCGGTCGAGCATGCGCTCCGGAAGCAGGACGGCAGGCACGACCGTGGCGAGCGAGATGGTGATGCCGGCCCAACGGTCCAGGCGATGCGGCGGCAGGAACACGTAGTACCAGTTCTGGAGGCGGAAGTTGACCACCTCGAACAGGAACCAGATGACGGCCGACCACCACAGCATCGCCGCCAGCTCGGGCGGCCGGGCGAGCAGCGACTCGCCGCCCAGCAGCACCACGATCTGATCGAACACGACCAGGGTGGGATACCAGGCGAGGACGTAGAACCAGGTGGGGACCGGGGCGATGTCATAGTGGAGCAGCGCGACGGCGGCGATCAGCACGGCCACCGCCGTCGCGAGCCTGGCCCGGGCTTTCCGTAGGGGCGGGACCATCGGACGCTTACAAGATCGTCACGACCCGGCGCCCCGCACAACCGTGGAGCGCCACTACGGTTTCAACGGCCGAAATTCGAGGTCCTGGTAGTCGAAGCTGAAATCAGCGACCGGCGAGACGGCCGCCATCCGGAAGCGGTCGATCGATCCGTCGGGGTTCAGGGCGAACGCGACGTACGCATCCTCGAGGTGCGGCGCGCGCCAGCGCGCTATGAACGTGTCGTACTGCCAGTGCTCGAGATCTCCGACGAACGCAGGCGAGCGTCCGAAGCGGAGCACGAGTCGCCCGCCTTCCAGCGCCACGCCCGCGTCGCCGTACAGCTCGTCGTGGTACCGGCCGGCGTAGCGCTCCAGCGGCAGCGACGGCTTCGACAGCGAATCGCGCGCGGCGCGGTTCGCGCGGACGGTCGAATCGGCCCGCGCGCGGTCGAGCTGCGCCGCCCGCACGAACGCGGCCACCCAGTCGGTGCGCGGGCCCGCGCCCAGAAAGTCGTCGAGCAGACGATAGCTGAGGGCCGCCATCAGGTCCGCCTCGGAGTTCGTCAGGATCACGATCCCGAGCTTTTCGGACGGCACCAGCGTGATTTGCGAGGACATCCCGGCCAAGCCGCCGGTGTGCGTCACGAGCTTACGCCCCCGGTAGTCGCGCAGCCGCCACCCCAGGGCGTACTCGGCAAAGCTCGGCCGCAGCCCGGCGAGGGGCGGCTCGGGATCGGTGATCGGCAGAATCGTCTGTCCCGACCACAGCTCCCGCGCCTGCCGCTCGCTGAACAGACGACCTCCCGCGTAGCGTCCCGAGTCGAGCCGACAGATCAGCCATTTCGCGAGATCGGTGACGTTGGACACGATGCCGCCGGCGGGGGCGGTGTTGTCCACGGAATCGATGGGCACGATCTGCAGCGTGCCGCGCTCCACCGCGTGGGGTGCGGCGGCGTTGCGGCTCGAGGTGAAGGACGCGATCGTCGTGCCCGTCTCCGCCATCCCGAGCGGGAGGAAGATGCGCCGCGTCACGAAGTCGTCCCACGTGAGCGCCGCGACGGCCGGGACGATCTCGCCCGCCACGATGTACAGCACGTTGTCGTAGGCGTACGCGCTGCGGAAGCTCGAGGCCGGCCTGGCGAACCGGATGCGGTAGGCGATCTCGGCTCGGGTGTAGCTCGAGTGGAACCACAGGAGATCCCCGGCGCCCAACCCGAGACCACTGCGGTGCGTGACCAGGTCGCGCACCGTGAGCTCGCGCGTCACGTACGGATCGTACAGGGCGAAGCCCGGAAGGAACTTCGTGACCGGATCGTCCCAGGAGAGCTTGCCCTCGTCCGCGAGGATGGCCAGCGCCGCGGTGGTGAACGCCTTGGTGTTGGAGGCGATCTGGAACAGCGTGTGCGCGTCCACGCGTCCCGTGTCGCCCAGGGCGCGCATGCCGTAACCCTTTGCGAACACCACGCGGCCGTCCTTGACGACGGCGATGGCGGCGCCGGGCGTCTGCAACCGGTCGAGCCCGCGGGCGACGTAGGCATCGAAGTCCCGTTGGCGAAAGCCCTGCGCCGCAAGCCGCGGCGAGGTGACGAGTGCCAGGGCGGCAGCGACGAGAGGCGTCCTCATTCCCTGAACCGCCCGCTAATACAGCAGCTCGTACGTGAGACGCACCGCCCGTCCTGGCTGTGGCAAGAAATCCTTGACAAGCGAAAGGTGGTCGCGATACACGGTGTTGAACACGTTGTCGCAGTGGATGCCGACATTGTGCACCAGGCCGTGCTGCACCAGCCGAACCGAGAGCCCAACGTCCATCACGGCATATCCGTTCGTGGGCGTATCTCCATCACCGAGGCGGTCCTGGCGGGCGGCCAGGCGCCAGGCGAGCACTCCGAAATACTTGCCGTCCTGGTAGCTGCCCCGGAGCAGCGCTCGCAGGGGCGGCGTGAAAGGAAGCGGCACGTCCCGCTGCGTGTCCTGCGCGTTCACGTAGTCGGCGCTCGCCCGCAGGGCGACGCGCGGGACGGGCGCGACAGAGACGCTTCCTTCCACCCCCCCCAAGCGCGCCCGCGTCGCGGCGAACTGCCGGACGGGAAAGTTCTCTATCGTATCGCCGCGCAGAAACGCGTAGATGTAGTGGTCGATCGTGTTCAGGTACGGAGAGATCTCGAACGTCGCGTCGGCAAAAGTGCCCTTCAGCGAGGCATCGAGGCCGACCCCCGTCTCGGGGCCGAGCGTCGCGCTGCCGATCGAGTACGTACCGCTGGCCGCATCGAGCCCGTTCGCGAAGAGCTCTTGCACGGTGGGCGCTCGGAACGACCGTGCGACGCTGACGGAGCCCGTGAGATTGGCCGTGAATCGGTGAATCGCACCCAGTGACGCGGTCACCGCGTTCGCCAGCCGCGACGCGTTGATGGTACGAAAGACCGAGTCGGACGACTGCGGATACGGCCGGGTCTGAATCTTGTCGTAGTCGAAGCGCAGGCCTGCCTGCAGACGGGTCCTGGCCGAAGCGTGATACTCTTCGTACGCGTACGCCGCCAACCCGGTGGTCCGCGAGTTCGGGCCGAGCGGTTGATCGCCCTCGATGGTGAGGTCCTGGACGTCGACCCACAACCCGATCGCGCCTGTGACCGTCTTCAGGGGCGTGTGCCGCGCCTGCAAGACGCCATTGAACTCGCGCTTGTGGAAATGGTTCGCCTGCGGGGCCGACACGCCAGCCGAATCTTCGACGGTCGGGAACTCCGAATGTCCGTAGTCGTTGTAGCTCGCGTCCAGCTTCCAGTTGCTGATGAACGAGCCACCGGTGCTCAGGAACCCCCGAAGTTCGACGGTATTCCTGTCCTGGGAGATGCGCGACGTGGTCGGCGGAACGGTCGACCAATCCGGATTGGGCGGCACGCCCGGGATGCCGTAGTTCATTTCGTAGTGCTTCGCCCCGATGCCGAGCGAGCCCAGAACTCCCTGATAGGCATAGCCGAGACCCACTTCGCTGCTGCGGTCGAATGCCTGCGGCATCCGGTCGAGTGAGAACGGCATGCCGCTGGCGGGGTCCACATAGGTCCCGGAGGGAATCCGGATATCCTCGGCGTGGACGCCGCCCGCCGAGACATGAAAAGCGTGGGTCGGGCCGCTGAACACGCTATTGACGTACCCGGCGTACTGATTGTTCACCGAGTTGATGTCGACGACGGCGGTGCCGGAGATCGGACGGTCTGCGACCGTCGGGACGATATCCGTGAGCACGTTCACGAGACCGCCGATTGCGTTGGGGCCGTACAAGATCGTCGCCGGGCCCCTCACGATGTCGATCCGAGAGATCGCCGCCGCGGCGATCGGCGTGGCATGCGCCGGGTCGAACGTCGCGAGGTCCCCGGTGCGCAGGCCGTTCTCGAGCACCAGCACTTCGTTGTCGCCCAGGCCTCTCAGGATCGGCCGGGCCGACGCGGCTCCGTTGAAGCGGGTCGCTACGCCGGGGAGGTCGGATATCTTCTCGGCGAAACTCGTACCCGCGCTGTTCAATAGCTCGACCCGCGATCTGGACGCGGCGGACTGGTACTCGTTGCTCGCCGTTCGCCCGACGGGGGTAGCCGAGACGACGACCGGATCGAGCGCGAAGGCCGATGGCCGCACGTCGAACACCAGCGTCGTCGTGTCACCCTGCACGTGCACCGTGCGCGTCGCCGCGAGGTAGCCGACGACCTCGACCGACACGGTGCACCAACCGCTGGGAACGTGCGAGAATGCGAACTGCCCGCGGGCGCCCGAGCGAACGACGCGATCGAGCTCGAGCACCCGCACGACGGCGCCGACGATCGGCTCGCCCCCACTCCGCACCGTTCCAGCGATGGTCTGCGCCGCGACGGTGACTTCGCAAAGCATCGTCGCTGCACACGCGAGCGCAGTCGCGCTGAGGGCGGTGGAGGTGCGGCGGTTCCCGTCGAGTCGTGCGATCATCTTTTCTCCCCCACGGTTCCCACCGCTGGTACGTTGAGGTCGCGCAGCAACTTGTTGAACGCCGCGAGGTCGCCCGCCTCGAGGGCGCGCCACCCCGCGAGCTCCCGGTCGAGCCGCGCCGAGAGCTCCGCGAACACCTCCCGCTCCTGCCGGGTCGGCGCCGCGTCCGCGCTCTGCACCATGGCGTTGAGCGACAGAAGCTGGTTGTAGATCTGGATCGGCCAGTGCAGCGTGGATTCGTCGGCGTGCGCGTGCGGCTCGCTCAGGCGGGCGCGCACCGCCTCGAGGCCGCGCTTCAGGGAATCGGCCTGCGCTTTGACGCGCGCCCCTTCGGGTCGATTCTTCGTCCAATCCGTCCAGCTCGCGAGCTGCGACTCGGCCTGCTCCACCCGCTCCACCGCGGACACGAGGGTGTCGATGCGGTCGTGAATCTGGCGTGCGAGGGCGTACTGGGCCGCGAGGTCCGCCGGCGACGTGGTCACGCGCGGGTCGCGCACCACCGTGAACGGCTGCGTGGCGCTCTGTCCCGCCACGGTGATTGTCACGCTGTACCGGCCGGGGGGCACGATGGGTCCCTCGATCATCCCCTCGTCGACGACGACGTCCTTGGCTTTCTTGGCGTCGGGCGCACGCAGGTTCCAGACGAAGCGGTTGGTACCGGCGCGAGCCGGGACGGCCGAATCGCTCGGCGCGTAGGTCGCACTGTCGACTCTCGCGCTCGAGTCGGCCTTGCCCGAATACGTGCGAATCACGGTCCCGGCGCTGTCGAGGAACGTGAGGGCGACGTCACCCGCGGGCTTGTGCTGAAGCCAGTAGGTCACGGCCGCGCCCGGAAGGGGGTTCTCCCCGGCCGAGGGGGTCGGTCCGGCGCTCCGACCGCCGAGAAAGCGCACCGCCGGCTCGGGCGCGAACAGGTGCAGGCGCTCGCCCGAGAGCGTGGGTGTGAGCTGTCGCAGCGGGGAGATGTCGTCGAGCACCCAGAACGCCCGTCCGTGCGTCGCGACGATCAGGTCGCTCCCGTGGACCGCGATGTCGCGCACCGAGCTGCGCGGCAGGTTGAGCTGCAGCGGCTGCCAGCGCCCGCCGTCGTCGAACGTCAGGTAGATGCCGATCTCGGTGCCGGCGAACAGCAAGCCCCGTCGCACCGGATCCTCGCGGATCGCGCGTGTGTATGCGGCCGCCGGAATACCCGTAACGATTTTCGTCCACGTCTTGCCGTAGTCCGCCGTCTTGAACAGGTAGGGCGCGAAGTCGTCCTGCTGGTAGCGGTTGGCGGCGAGATAGGCGACGGCGGCGTCGAAGTGGGAGGGCTCGAGCAGACTCACGCGGGTGAACCTGCCCAGGGCCTTGGGGGTGACGTCGTCCCACGTCGCACCGCCGTCGCGCGACAGGTGGACCATGCCGTCGTCCGATCCGGCCCACAGCACGCCTGCCTTCACGGGGGATTCGGCGAAGGCGAAGATGGTGCCGTACCACTCCGTGCCGGTCATGTCACGGGTGATCGGTCCGCCCACAGGGCCGAGCGTGGCGGGATCGTGAACGGTCAAGTCGGGGCTGATCGCCTGCCAGCTGGCGCCGCCGTCGCTGGTCTTGAGCACTTTTTGCGCCGTGACATACAGCGTGTTCCGGTCGTGCGGCGAGAAGACGATCGGGAAGGTCCACTGGAACCGGTAAGGCACGTCGGCTGCCGCGTAGCCGTCGTAATTGTTGAGCCACACGGACACGTCGCGGGCCTGTCTCGTGCGATGGTCGTAGCGGGTCAGCGTGCCCATGTAGGTGCCTGCAAACACGACGCCCGGATCGCCCGGCTGCGGCGCGATGTAACCCGACTCGCCGCCCGCCACGGCGTACCAGTCGCGTAGCGTGATCGCGCCGTCGTCCGAGCGGGTGGGGATCGAGACGGTGCTGTTGTCCTGCTGGGCGCCGTATATGCGGTAGGGGAATTGGTCGTCGGTCGCGACGTGGTAGAACTGCGCCGTAGGCTGGTTGTTCACGGTGGACCACGTCGTGCCGCCATCGAACGACACGGTGGCGCCGCCGTCGTTCCCCTCGATCATGCGGCGCGGATCCTTCGAGTCGATCCACAGGATGTGGCAGTCACCGTGGGGGACGCGGATGCGCGAGAACGACTTGCCGCCGTCCACCGAGCGCCAGGTCCCCAGGTTCAGGACGTACATGGTGTTCTCGTCCGTGGGATCGGCGGCGACGGACGAGAAGTACCACGGCCGCACCATGAACTTCTGGTCCGCGTTGACGCGCTCCCAGCTCGCCCCGGCGTCGTCGGAGCGGAAGATGCCGCCGCTCGAGTCGGCGGCAGGGCCTTCGACGCTCGCCCACAGCCGCGACGGGTTGGCGGGCGACACGGCGATCCCGATGCGGCCCAGGGGGCGCGCGGGGAGGCCCCGGCTCGCCGTGATGTCGGTCCAGGTGTCGCCGCCGTCGCCGCTCTTCCACAGTCCGCTCTTGCCGCCCCCCGCCGCAAAGCCCCAGGGGAACCGTTGGCTCTTCCACATGGCGGCGTAGAGCACGCGCGGGTTCCTGGCGTCCAGGGCCAGGTCGATCGCGCCCGTCGAATCGTCGACGTACAGCACCTTGCTCCAGCTCCGGCCGCCGTCGGTCGACCGGAACACACCGCGCGTCGGATTGGGCCCGAAGGCGTGCCCCATCGCGGCGACGTACACGACGTCGGGGTTGGCCGGATCCACCCGCACCGCGGCGATGTGGCGCGTGTCCGCGAGTCCGAGGTGGCGCCACGTCTCGCCGCCATCGGTCGAGCGCCACATGCCCTCGCCATCGGTGAGATCCTCGCGCCAATCGGCTTCGCCCGCGCCCACGTAGATCACATTGGGGTCGGATGGAGCGACGGCGATCGCCCCCACCGAGGCGATGTCGGCGCGGCCGTCGGTCACGTTGCTCCACGTCGCACCGCCGTTGGCGGTCTTCCACACGCCGCCGTCCACGGCGCCGAAGTAGAAGACGAGCGGCCGCGCGGGATCGCCCGCCACCGCCACGGCCCGCCCGCCCCGGAACGGCCCCACCAGCCGCCAGTGCAGCGCGCGCAGGGCCGGGTCGCTCGGCTCCGGTGTCTCGCGCGTCGAGTCCGGACGGGGAGGCGCCCGTTTTGCCTTTTGAGCGACGAGCGGCCCCGCGACCAGGAGCCCGGCGGTCACGCGGGTGATGAGCGGGATGGTTCGCAGGGGCGACATGAGCCACTCCGGGTGGTGGAACGGCACGCAGCATATCGCGCGCCACCACCCATGGCAAGCTGTCGGCTAGCGTCGGTCTCCCCACTTCTTGAAAAGGCGGTACTCCGGTCCGGCGAACTCTTCGGGCCAATCCGCCAAATGCTCTTCGCCGCGCCAGTCTTCCGAGTGCGGCATCGCCGACCACGGCTCGGCGTCGTCCGGCGAAGGACCCCGCCAGGCCTCGCGGTCGGCTGTGAACAGCTGTTCGAGCTCGTCGTCTCCCGGATCGCCGGGCAGCCACGCGCGTGCCATGCATCGCTCCTCGTCGGCACCACATTCCAGGATCGCAAGCTGCGTGCCGGTCTCGGGGATGCGATACAACCCACCGCGTGCTATGTGGATAGGACTCCGGGCTCGCGAAACACAAGCCGCCGGACGCCGCGCGCGCCCGGGCGGGACGCGGGCGGAGTGACACAACGCTCCAGGTGACCGGGATCACGATTCCGCGATAGCTTGATCGCGTGAGCCTCCAGTCGGTCAACCCCGCTACTGGCGCGCTGCTCGAAACCTTCGAGGAGACGTCGCCCGCCGAGCTGGACCGGATCATCGCGCGCGCGGACGCGGCGTCGCGCGATTGGCGCGGGCTCCCCGTCGCCGCGCGCGCCGAGCGGCTGCGCGCCGCGGGCCGCATCCTGCGCGAGCGACAGGATGCCTACGCCCGCACGATGGCGCTCGAGATGGGGAAGCCGCTCACGCAGGGCGTGGCGGAAGCGGAAAAGTGCGCCTGGGCGTGCGACTATTACGCGGAGCAGGCCGCCGCCATGCTGGCGGACCAGCCGCGCCGGACGGACGCGGCGCGGAGCTACGTCCGCTTCGAGGCGATCGGGCCCGTGCTCGCGATCATGCCGTGGAATTTCCCCTTCTGGCAGGTGTTCCGGTTCGCGGTCCCGGCGCTCGCCGCCGGGAACGCCGGCCTTCTGAAGCACGCGCCCAACGTGTCGCGTTGCGCCCTCGAGATCGAGCAGGTATTCCGCGACGCGGGGCTCCCGGACGGACTGTTCCGGTCGGTGTTCCTCTCGAACGAGGCGACGGCGGGCCTCATCGCCGATCCGCGCGTACGCGCCGTGACGCTCACGGGCTCGGACCGCGCCGGGAGCCAGGTGGCGGAGCGCGCCGGGCGACACCTCAAGAAGACGGTGCTCGAGCTCGGTGGCAGCGACCCGTTCATCGTACTCGAGGACGCCGACCTCGCTCGCGCGGCCAAGATCGCGGCCGATGCCAGGCTCCAAAACAGCGGCCAGAGCTGCATCGCGGCGAAGCGGTTCATCGTGGCGGATCGGGTCGCAGGCCAATTCACGGAGCGGCTCACCGCCGAAATGGGATCGCGTCGCGTGGGCGACCCGCTCGACCCGGCGACTGCCCTCGGGCCGCAGGCACGGCTCGACCTGCGCGCCAACCTGCACCGCCAGGTCGAGGAGTCGGTGCGCGGGGGCGCACAGCTGGTGCTCGGCGGGCGGCTGCCGGACGGCCCGGGTGCGTTCTACCCACCCACCATCCTCACGGCGGTCCAGCCGGGCACCCCGGCGTTCGATGAGGAGACCTTTGGGCCGGTGGCGGCGGTGATGGTCGCCCGGGACGATGCCGAGGCCGTTCGGATCGCCAATGCCTCCGTGTACGGCCTCGGCGCGTCCGTCTGGACCTCGGATCCGGCGCGCGGCGAGTACATCGCGCGCGAGCTCGAGGCGGGGAGCGTGTTCGTGAACGGGCTGGTCAAGTCCGATCCACGGCTGCCGTTCGGCGGAGTGAAGCGCTCCGGCTATGGGCGCGAGCTGTCGGAGTACGGGCTGCGGGAGTTCGTCAACATCAAGACGGTGTGGGTGGCGTGAACGTCCGCGTCGGCACGTCCGGCTACAACTTCTCCGAGTGGAAGGGCACGTTCTACCCCGCGAAGCTGCCGGCGTCCCAGATGCTCGAGTACTACGCCCGGCGCCTCTCCACGGTGGAAGTGAACTACACCTTCTATCGGATGCCGAACGCGCAGACCGTGGCGGGGTGGGATGAGGCGACGCCCGCCGCGTTCACGTTCGTGCTCAAGGCGCCCCAGCGCATCACGCACATCGCGCGCCTCAAAGACGTGGACGATCCCCTGCGCTATTTCATCGAGACGGCGCGCAAGCTCGGACCCAAGCTCGGGCCGATGCTGTTCCAGCTCCCACCCAACTTCAAGAAGGACGTGGACCGGTTGAACGATCTGGTCACCCAGTTCCCCGCCGACCTGCGCTGTGCCTGGGAGTTCCGCCACGAGTCGTGGTTCAGCGACGACGTGTACGCGGCGTTGCGCACCGCCAACGCGGCGCTGTGCGTCGCCGACACCGAAGCCGGCCACACTCCGCTCGTCGCCACGGCCGACTTCGGATACCTGCGGCTGCGCGACGAAGGGTATAAGAAGAAGGACCTGGAGCAGTGGGCCAAGACCGTGCGGGACCTCGGGAAGGAGTGGCAGGACGCGTTCATCTTCTTCAAGCACGAGGAGTCGGGGATCGGGCCCAAGCTGGCGCAGGAGTTCGTGGCTCTGCTCGAGTGAGCGCCGCGTTTCAGAGAGCACCGTCTCGGATGGCCTCAGCGGGTCGGAGGGGGTATCCGTAGGAGCACAGGACCTCGAATCGTCTCCTACAAGGGACCGCCTATGCAGGCGCTGATCTGGTGGATGGCCACGAGCGGTGCCTGGCAGCAGCCACCTCCTCCTCGGATGCCGATGGCGGCGGTCCTGGCGCTGACCCCTGCGGACACTGGTCGGAAGCGCCCCCGCGCCATCGAGTACAGCAACTTCTATTCGGTTCGTCTCGCGATCCATCGATACGCGAGCTATGCGACCCTTCCTCTGTTCGTAGCCGAGTATGCCCTCGGTCGATCGCTCTACAACACCCCGCCTGACAGCGTGTCAGGCTCCGTCCGGTCGGCACACGGCGCGGTGGCGGTCGGCATCGCCGGCTTGTTCGGGATCAATACCGTCACAGGGGGCTGGAATTTGTGGGACGCTCGCAAGGATCCGGCTGGGCGCACGCGCCGCTACGTGCACGCGGCGCTCATGCTCGTTTCCGACGCGGGATTCGTCGCGACGGGCGCGCTGGCGCCGAGTCGTCGGGCGGAGCTGGCGGGAACGATCGACCCGAACCGCCGGAGCCTGCATCGCACCGTTGCCATCGCATCGATGAGCACGGCGCTCGCGGGATACCTGATGATGCTGATCTGGAAACACTGAGATGATCGCGGTGGGACTGGGGGCGCTGGTGACTCGCTGGGCCCGGGTGTACGCCGACCACAAGGCGGTGAGCGGCGGTGTCACGTATGTCCATCTGGCTGGAATCCTGCTCGGCGGCGGACTCGCCGTGTCCGCCGATCGCACCGTGCTACGATGGTCGCCCGAGCCCGGGCCCGACCGGTCGCGCGAGCTCCAGAGTCTCGGCGCGTCGCACCGCTGGGTGGTCGGCGGCCTCGGGCTCACCTTCGTGAGCGGCCTCGGGATGCTGCTGGCCGATGTCGATACCTACCTGACCTCCGCGGTGTTCTGGACCAAGATGGGCCTGATCGCGCTGCTCATCGCGAACGGTTACTTGAAGCTGCGGGCCGAAGCCGCGTACGCGAGCGGTGGCGTGGCGCAATGGGGTCGGCTCCGGGGCACGGCGGTGGCGAGCCTCGTGCTCTGGTTCGCCGTGCTGCTGGCCGGCACGGTGCTGACCGCTGCCACGTGACATGACCGTCGGCCGCCGGGTTCAGGGATGTGAGACCTGTCCACTCGTCGATCGAAGGGACTTCCTCGAGCACGCGACGATCGCGGTCGCGAGCGCCCTGGCGGCGCTCGGCCTGTCGCCCGTGCAGTCCCGAGCCCTCGATCGGCGCTTCGGTCGCGCGGTGTGGAGCAGGGACGAGGAGCATGCCTATCCCATTCCCGCGACCGACGGCGTCACGATCGACAAGGAGAACCAGATCATCTTGGTGCGATTCAAGGACCGGATGTACGCGTTCAACCTGTCGTGCCCGCACCAGAACACCGTACTGCATTGGCTGGCCGACGAAGGACGCTTCCAGTGTCCCAAGCACAAGTCGCGTTACCAACCGGATGGAGTGTTTATCTCCGGGCGGGCCACGCGCAACATGGATCGCTTCGCGGTGCGGCGGGACGCTGCCACGATCGTCGTGGACGTGGACAAGATGTATCGATCCGACAAGAACGCGGGGGAGTGGGAGGCGGCAGTCGTGACGCTCTGACGGTAGGACGCTGACGCCGTGGTTTACGCTCCTGTTGCCGACCCCCGCAGCCCGTAGCTTACCGCGGCGATCACAGTCGCCAACACAAAGCCCACGAGCTCGGCCGGCGTCACGACTCGGACGGCGACGCTCGGACCCGCCGCCCAGTCCAGCATACGGAGGTACCATACCGCTACGCTGAGCATCAAGAGACCGAGGTTCGCCGAGCTCTCCGCGAAGGCGAGGCGGCTCGCGTACTGTGGTGCCCGCAGCATCACGATCCCGAGGACGAAGCAGAGCACGTAATAGGCGTTGCGTCCCGCAGGGAAGTCATCCAGGAAGGCGACACGCACGTTGACACCCCATATCAGTCCCACCAGCCAAAAGAGCGGTGTCGCAACGTAGTACCAGCGCAGGAACGAGAGCCGGGCGACGGGCAAGCGGGGTCTAGAACGCGCCCCAGGCCTGCTTCCC
>QHTP01000203.1:1144-5215 GCA_003220855.1 Gemmatimonadota bacterium | reverse complement strand
GTTGTCGTCCACCACGAGCAGGCGACGGCCGCCGAGCGACACTCGCTGCCCGGGGACTGCGGTGCCGGCAGCGGTCTCGACCGGGAAGGGCAGGGTGAACTCGAACTCGCTGCCGCGGCCGACCTCGCTCGTGACGCTCAACCCGCCGCCCATCAGTGCCACCAACCGCCGGGAAATCGCGAGGCCGAGGCCCGTGCCGCCGTAGCGGCGCGTCATTGACGCGTCGGCCTGCGTGAACTCGTCGAAGATGTGCGCCCGCTGCTCCTCCGAGATGCCGATCCCCGTGTCGCGCACCCGGAACCGCACCGACGTGCGGCCGCCGTGATGGGCGACCACGGCGGCGGAGACGTCGACCTCGCCCTCCTCGGTGAACTTGATGGCGTTGCCAATGAGATTCATCAACACCTGGCGCACGCGCGTGGGGTCGCCGCGCACGAGGTGCGGGACGTCGGGCGGGACGTCGACCGTGAGCTCGAGATGCTTCTCGCGCGCCCGCACCGCCAGGAGGGTGGCCGTGGCGTGGACGACCTTGGGCAGGTCGAAGGGGATCGATTCCAGCTCCAGATGCTCGGCTTCGATCTTCGAATAATCGAGGATGTCGTTGAGAATGGTGAGCAGGGCCTCGGACGACGAGCGCACCAGCTCCAACGCGCGCCGCTGCTCCGGCGCGAGCTCCGTGTCGAGCACCAGCTCCACGAAGCCCAGGACCGCGTTCATCGGCGTGCGGATCTCGTGACTCATATTGGCGAGGAACGCGCTGCGCGCCCGGGCCACCCGCTCCGCGAGGTCGCGCGCCGCGCGCATCGCCTGCTCGGCCGCCTTGCGGTCGCTGATGTCCTCGTACAGCGCCACGAGCGCGCCTTCGGCGGTGGCCTTCACGGCGGCCGCCGAGAGGCGGACCTGGACATGGCTACCGTCCTTGCGCATGCGCTCCACTTCCACGCGCACGGTCTCACCGCCGCGCGCCCGCGCCTCGAGGTCGCTCGACTCGGCGCGCAGTGATTCGGGCACGATCATCGCGTCGATGGTGGCGCCCATCGCCTCGGCCGCCGAGTATCCGAACAACGTCTCGAACGCCGGGTTCACGCTGCGTACGGAACGCCCGTCCAGCACCGCGATCGCCACCGGCGTGCTCGCGATCAGCGCGTCGAGATAGGCGTGCTGGCGCGCCAGCTCCTGGCTCGACGCTTCCAGCAGGACCGAGGCCCGCACGCGCTCCGCGAAGGTGCGGTGGGCACGCCGGTGCACCCGGTCCATGCCCCAGGCGAACAGCGCGATCAGCAGGATCGCGATCAGGTGAATGCGGGAGTGCCCCTGCAACAGAATGCCGACGGGGAGAGGGCCGAGGACCGTGATGAGCAGATAGTGGAAGCTGCGCCGGTCGCCGACCAGAGTCCCGGTGGCGCCGGCGATGATCCCGGAGAGCACCACGAGGATCAGGGCCGCCTGGGCCACGCCGAGCTCGGGGATGGCGGCGGCGGCGCCGAACCCCCACGCCAGGCCGACACCGGCGACGGTCAGGCGGACGCCCCGCAGGGATTCCTCCGGGGAGGCGGTGCGCCGGCTCAGGCCCAGCCGCCACCAGGTGCGCAGCGCCGCGGCGGCCGTGACCGCTCCCACCCAACCGAAGGTGCGGGCGAGCGGCAGGGAGTTCCACACCAGCGCCGCTACCACCAGCACGAGCACGACGTGCACCGACTCGGCGAGCGGGCCACCCGCGACCAGCTGACCGAGCGCCGCACTGCGCACGTCGGCTTCCACGCGCGGGTCGCGCGCGGCGCCCCGCGGCACCGGATTCGCCGTCATGTCTCTATATGCGAAAGTCGGGCGCGGGGTGCAACATGCGCGGGTTTACGTCGGCTCGGTTTCCAGGGCCGCGCGGATCGCGGCGAGCAGCGCCTCGGTGTCCACGGGTTTCGTGAGCACCGGCGCGACGCCCAGCGCCGCGACGCGCTTCCGGGTCTCGGCATCGCTGCGGCCGGTGACGATGAGCACGGGGATGGCGGCGAGCGCCTCGATCTTGCGCAGGCGCTCGAGGACCAGGAACCCATCGCCGGCGGGGAGTCCGAGGTCGAGCAGAATGAGGTCGGGCCGTTCGCGGTTCACGACGGTCAGGGCGGAGGCGGCGTCGGCCGCCCGGGCGACGCTGTAGCCGCTGGCCTCGAGCCGGGCCTCGAGGTCCGCGCGAGCGACGGGGTCGTCCTCGATGACGAGGATTTTCTCGCGGCCGGAGCGTCCGCGTCGGCGGGATGGTTTCATCTTTCGACCTCGGCGAGGGCGGTGGTCATGGTGCGTCGAGTACCTCGCGGATCTTGCGCGCCAGCACGTCGGCGCTGAACGGCTTTTGGAGGAACGCGATCCCCGGTTCGAGCATCCCGTGCCGCACGATTGCGTCGTCGGTGTAGCCCGACAGATACAACACTTTCACCGGCGGCCGGAGAGTGGTGACCCGCTGCGCCACTTCCCGTCCGCTCATTCCCGGCATGACGACGTCGGTGATCAGCATGTCGATCGGACCCCGGTGACTTTCGACCTGCCGCAGCGCGTCGGTCCCGTCGGATGCCGCCAGCACGGTGTAGCCTCGGCTCTTGAGCATGCGACTCACGAGGTGACGGACCATCTCGTCGTCCTCGACCAGGAGCAGTGTTTCGGAGCCGCGCAGCGGAGCTGCCGGCGCGGGGCTCGGCCGGGCCGGCTCGGGCGCCTCCCTCACCCGCGGGAGGTAGATCTTGAACGCGGTGCCCTGACCGGGCTCGCTGTATACCCAGATGTACCCGCCACTCTGCTTCACGACCCCATAGACGGTGGCGAGGCCGAGGCCGGTCCCTTTGCCTTTATCCTTGGTGGTGAAGAAGGGCTCAAAGATACGGCTCTTGGTCTCTGGATCCATGCCGGTGCCCGTGTCGCTCACGGCCAGCAGCACGTACGAGCCCGGCGGGGCGGGGAAGTGCTGGTCGGCGTAATCCTTGTCGAGCTCTGCGTTGGCGGTCTCAACCGTGAGTCGGCCGCCCTCGGGCATGGCATCGCGCGCGTTCACGACCAGGTTCGCGATCACCTGCTCCATCTGCCCCGGGTCGGCCTTCACGGCGCCCAGGTCGGGTGCGAGCGCGGTGCGCAGCTCGACGTCCTCCCCGATCAGGCGTCGCAACAGTTTTTCCAAGTTCACCACCAGCGCGTTCAGGTCGAGTACCTGCGGCGCCAGGACCTGCTGCCGGCTGAAAGCGAGCAGTTGCCGCGTCAGGTCACCCGCGCGCAGGGCCGCCTTGCGAATTTCCTTGACGTCATCCCGCTCGGGCGCGCCTGGTGCCAGGGTCTCGAGGACCAAGTCCGCGGAGCCGAGCATGGCGGTGAGCAGGTTGTTGAAGTCGTGCGCGACGCCGCCCGCGAGCCGACCGACGGCTTCCATCTTCTGGGCCTGGCGCAGCTGCTGCTCCAGCAGCTTACGCTCGGTGATGTCCTCGACGAGGACGTTGAAGTACTCCACTCGACCCTGCGCGTCGCGCACCACCCGGCCGGTCTGGCGGACGGTCACGGTCTTGCCGTCCTTGCGGCGCCACTCCGACTCGGCCGTCAGGCTCCCTTGCGCGATGACGTCTGCGGTGCGCCGTGCCCGCTCGGTGGGGTCGACGTAGACGTCCGTCGCCATGCTCTTCCGGAGCAGCTCCGCTTCGGAGGCATATCCCAAGATGCTCACGAGCGCCGGGTTCACGGCGATCAGGCGGCCATCCACGGTGCTCCGGAAAATCCCGAACGGGGAATCCTCGACCAGGGAGCGGTAGGTGGTCTCCGAGCGCGCCAGTGCCTCTTCCGCCCGCTTGCGCTCGATGCCAACAGCGATGCCGTCCGCCACCGCCGCCAGCGCCTGATGGACGAAACCGGTAAGCGGGTGGCGCGCGAACATCGCCATCACACCGACGAGGCGGTCCTGCACGAGGAGCGGAAAGCCGGCAAACGAGACCATCGCTTCCCGCTTGGCCCATTCCTGGTCGTTCACCCGGGGGTCCCCGATCACTGCATTGGTGAGGTGTGGCCGCTGCTCCGCCGCGATGAGCCCGATTTTGTACTTACCTA
>QHTP01000203.1:0-1107 GCA_003220855.1 Gemmatimonadota bacterium | reverse complement strand
GGTGTCCCGCAGCGTCGTTCTCTTGGTCAGAGAGACCCCGACGTCGGCAGCGAGCTCAGCCGTGCGCCTGCGGTCCGCCAGCGTCTCCTCCGCCCGCTTGCGCTCCATGAACTGCCCAATTTGGCTGCCAAGGGCGGCGGACATCTCCAGCAGATCGGGGTCGGGCTCGCGCAGCTCGCGGCTGAAGAACTCGATCACTCCGGTGATACCGGCCCCGCTCCTGATCGGGAACGCGAAAGCGCCGCGCACGCCCGCGGCCGTCGCTTGATGGACTCTGGGGAACTGCAGGCCCTCGAGCACGGTGACGTCCCGGTGCCAGATCGGCCCGTCTGCCGCCCACACGCGGCCCGGGAGTCCGATGCCTGCCGCGAACGAGCTCTCCCGCGTCACCCGCCCGAACTCGCCGAGGTCCACGTCGGGGGAATGCCACATCTCGAGGCACCGCAGCACCTCGCGCTCCCGATCGAGATTCCAGAGGACACCAGCCTGCCACTCGAGGCTTTCGGCGATCGCCCGCAGGATGGCCGAGCCGGCCTCGGCCAGCGTCGTGGCCTCCGCCAGGATGCGTGTGACCGCGTACTGCGCCGCCCGTCGCTGCTCGACCTGCTTGCGCTCGCTGATGTCGCGCACGAAGGCGCTGAACAACCACGCGCCCTCAAGGCGCATCGGCGTGATCGTGAGCTCGACGGGGATCTCTCGCCCGTCGCGGCGCAAGCCGGTGATCTCGATGCGCTGGTTCAAGACCGGCCCTTCGCCGCTCGCCAAGAAGTGCGCCAGTCCGCGCTCATGCGCATCGCGATGGCGCGGCGGAATGATCGTCGTGGACAGCTTCCGCCCCACCACATCCGACGCCGGCCATCCGAACACACGCTCTGCCTGTGAGCTCCAGCTTCGGACCACACCGTCCCCGTCCATGGTTATGACAGCGTCCAGGGCGGCGTCGATGATCGCCTTCAGCCGCGCCTCGGACGCCCGGAGGTCGGTCTCCGCGCGGCTCCGCTCGATCGCCATCGCGACCTGCGTGGAAACGAACTGCAGGATGTCCCTCTCGCGCTCCCCGTAGCGAACACCCGGCGTGTACGTCTGAGCCACGAGGACGCCAATGAT
>QHTP01000202.1 GCA_003220855.1 Gemmatimonadota bacterium | reverse complement strand
GGGCGGCGAGCGCGTCGTGCCGGCGGCACGGTTCTATCACAACGACGGGATCAACTACCTCACGAAGCAGCCGGACGAGATCCTGGTCGCGGTGCGCCTGCCGCAGCCGGACGGGTGGGACGCGGTGTATCACAAGCTGCGCCGCCGCGACGCGTTCGACTTCCCGGTGCTGGGCGTGGCGGCGTGGATACAGTGGGAGCCGGGAAACGGGAAACGAGAAGCGCGAACAGTCGCTCAGGGCAGAATCGTGCTCGGCGGCGTGGCGAGCTGGCCGCAGGAGGTGCCGGAGGCGGGAGCGGCGCTCGCCGGAACGGATCTGTCGGACGAGGCGATCGCGGCTGCGGCGGACGCCGCGTATCGGCCCGCCAAGCCCATGGACAACACTGATTTCGATCTTTCGTGGCGCAAGCAGATGACGCGCGTGTACGTGACGCGGGCGCTGGCCGAGCTGCGCCAGCGCCGCCCCCCCTCGCGCTGACCTCTACCCCGGAGCCCCGATGGAAGAAGAGCTGAGTCCACTCGAGCCGTCCCTCGCCCCGACGCACAACCTCGTGGCGGAGCGCCTGTTCCGCGCCCGCATCGTGATTCTCACGGGCGAGATCACCCAGCGCGTCGCGGCCAACGTCACGGCGCAGCTGCTCGCCATGGCGGGCGAATCGAGCGACGACATCACGGTGTTCATCAACTCGCAGGGCGGGCATGTGGAAGCGGGCGACACGATTCACGACCTGGTGCGGTTCCTGAGTCCACGCGTCAAAATGGTGGGCACGGGGTGGGTGGCGAGCATCGCGGCCTTGATCTACGTCGCCGTGCCGCGCGAAGACCGGTATTGCCTCCCCAACACGCGCTTCCTGCTGCATCAGCCCGCCGGCGGGTCTGGCGGCTCGGCGAGCGACATCGAGATCGAGGCGCGCGAGATCCTCAAGATGCGCGATCGGCTGAACCGCGTCTTCGCGCAGCAGACTGGACAGCCGCTCGAGCGCATCGAGGAGGACACGCGGCGCAACTTCTGGCTCTCGGCCGAGGAGGCGCGTCGTTATGGCCTGGTCGGACGGGTCATCGAGCATCAGGCCGAGCTCGGCACGCCTGGGTGACCCATGAGACCACATAGGATGGTGATCGCGGGGAGCGTGGTGGTACTATTGGCCGGGTGTGGCCGGCGCGACCGTGAGCCGGCGCAGGCGAAAGGGACGGGGGCGGCGGCGGCGGCCAATCCCCTGCTCGACCCGCAGTCGTCCGAGATGCGAGCTCCGGCCCCGGCAAGCTTCCGCATCCGCTTCGAGACCGGTGGCGGGCCCTTCGTCGTCGAGGTGACGCGCGCTTGGGCGCCGCACGGCGCGGACCGACTCTACAACCTGGTGCGGCACGGGTTCTACGACGGCGCGCGCTTTTTCCGCGTGGTACCGGGGTTCGTCGTCCAATTCGGGCTGAGCGGCGATCCCGCCATCTCAGGACACTGGCGCCCGGCCACCATCCCGGACGATCCGGTGACGCAGCACAACAGCCGGGGCACGCTCACCTTCGCCACGGCGGGACCGAATACGCGCACCACGCAGCTGTTCATCAACTACCGGAACAACAACCAGCTCGATGGCATGGGCTTCGCGCCACTGGGTCGGGTGGTCGAAGGCATGGACGTGGTGGATCACATCTACTCGGGCTACGGCGAGCAACCGGATCAGGGGCGGATCGAGGCGCAAGGGAACGTCTACCTCGCGGCCCAGTTCCCCCGCCTCGACTCGACGACCCGAGCCACGATCGTCGCGCCCTAGGCCGACGTCTTCACGTCGCCTGCGCCTTCGACCTCGCCCCTCATCCGCTCGAGCAGCTCCACCAGGCCGCGGCGCGTGGCCTCGTCGCGCGCTTTCCAGCCGGCGCGGTACACGGCGCGCACCAGCCGCGCGGCGGCGCGGTTCACTTCGATCATGCCACCGCCCAGCGTGCGGTCTACGGCATCGCGCACGCGCTCGAAGATGTCGTCCACGACGTCGCGGTGCTCTTCGAGAAAGCGGGTTCCAGCATCGGTAATGCCGTATACCTTCTTCCCTTCGACGTCCTTCGCGCTGACGAGCCCTTCGTCCTCGAGCCACTGCAGCGTGGGGTAGACGGTGCCGGGCGAAGGGGAGTAGCAGCCGTGCAATTGGTCTTGCAGCTCTTTCATCACCTCGTAGCCGTGCCGCGGCTTGTCTTTGAGCAGCTTGAGGATGACGTACTTCATGTCGCCCGATTCGAACCACTGGCGGCGCCGCCCGCGCGGCCCACCCCAGAAGAAAGCCCGGGGCCCGAACCCGAAGGCGAACCCGTCCCATCCAGACTGTCGCGTCATTGTCTCCTCGCTGATGTTGCGATGTAACGTGAAGATATACCTTGACGATATATCGCGTCAATAGATCGTATCCCCGCTCACAGCGATCCCGTCGCTGGTCGCACAAGTTCTAAGGCCGCATGAACTTGTGCAGGGGGAGCGGGGTGGTACATTTGGAGCCCGCGCTAACCCTGTTTCCCTTAGCCCGCGCGCCCGGAAGGAGCTTCGATGTCCGTGCAGGTGACCCCCCACCCCGCATGGGTGGCCGACCTGGATGCCGCGCTGGATCCGAGCCGCGAGGCGATCCTCGACACCCGGGTGATCGTCCACGCCTCGGAGAACGAGCTGGTGGACGGCAGGATCCAGAACTTCCTCGTGGCGTTCTACCCGATCATCCGCGACTTTCCCCAGTGGCTGCAGGTGCTGCTGGACCGCTCCCCGGATGACGGCAAGGTGTTCTTCCGGGACAACATCCGCGTCGAGAAGCGACACGACGCCATGTGGCGCGCCATGGGAGATGGCTTTAACGTCCCGAAGGAGCGGTTCCAGGTGCCCGAGCCGATGATCCCCGAGGTGAAGGAGTTTCACGCCTATCTGACCGAGATGTGTCGCGGCGCGACGTTCGGCGCGGCCGTGTCCGCGACCAACTACGCCGTGGAGGGCGTGGCGCAGAAAATCTCCGAGAAGGCGCTGCGCGGGCTCGCCAAGAACGAGAAGATCGGGCCGCGCGGGCGGTGGTGGCTGGAAGAGCACGCCAAGTACGACGATGAGCATCCCATCCACGCCCTGGAGATCATCAAGGGCTGCGTGAAGCGCGGTGAGGCGCCGCGCGGTGTGGCCGAGTCGGCGCTCAAGAGCCTCGACCTGATGAAGGATGCCATGGTGGCCTCGTACGACTCATGAGCAAGGGCCGGCGCGCTACGCCCGCGCGCGGGCTGCGATCTCCCGTGCCGTCCTCCAAGACGGCGCCCAAGCGCCCGCTTGATTCGCAGCGCATCGCGGCCGAAATCGTGGCCGCGCTCGCCGACGCGGTGATCGTCACGGGCCCGGATCGGCGGGCGCTCACGGCCAACCGCGCCGCGGCCGATCTGTTCGGCCGGCCGCTCGAGGACCTGCCGGGAACCCCCATCGACGACCTGGTCGCGCCCGGCGAGCGCGCCAATGTCGCCGAGCACGAGCAGCTGGCCTTCCAGGGCGAGGAGCAGCACTACGAGACGAAGGTCGTGAGCGCGAGCGGCGAGGAGCGGGTGGTCGCCGTGTCCACGACACCGCTCGTGGTCGAGGGCGAGCTGATCGGGGCCGTGGCGACCCTGCGCGACATCACCGAGCAAAAGCAGGCAGAGGAAACACTCACCCGCTCCGAGGCTCGCTATCGCCATCTGTTCGAGTCGGCGTCCGA
>QHTP01000201.1 GCA_003220855.1 Gemmatimonadota bacterium | reverse complement strand
GACAAAGAAGGACCGGCGCGAGATCGAGCGGCTCCGGGGCGACTAGGTCCGGCGGCGCAGCACCTTGAGCAGCTGAATCTGGCCGGCGTGATACAGGTCGTGCGACGCGATGCCGCATATGTGCTGGGCGTTGGTCCACGTGGAGCGCCACCCCTTGGCCGCGAGCCGCGTCGTGGGGAAGCGGGCGATGGTCGCGCGGAGCAGTCGGTGCTGATCTCTGAGCAGCGCGACGTCGCGGCGCCATGCGGCCGCGTCGGACTTGGCTGGCAGGGCAGGCCAGTTGCTGCCGGCGTGCGGGAACTTGAGCGTCGCATCGCGTGTGAGCCGCCGTCGCACGATGTGCTTCCAGTAGGCGGTGTGCAACACGATCTCCCACACGTTGTGCCGCCCTCGGCCCGGCCGCCACAGCGCGTCGCGGTGGGTGAGGCCGCGGATCGAGCCCCACAGGCCCGTGCCGTGCCACGCCCGGCGATCGAAAGCCTGGTCGAGCAGGTCGAGCAACAGCGTCCTGCGCCGCTCGCTCATGCGCGATCGAGGATCATGATCTTCTGCCAGATCTTGCCTGACAATCCGGTGGTGAGGGTCTCCACGTCGTTCACCGCGTCGAGCACCACGGGATCCTGGGAATCCTGCACGTAGAGCGCGGCAACCTTGCTCGTGAGCGACAACAGCTCGGAGCAGTAGTCGAGGTAGCGCGACAGCTCGAAGCGCGGCATGGAGCGATGCGGCGACGACGCCGTCACGGCGGCATCTTGGAGCAGCTGGTCCGGATCCTTCGTCAGCTGGTGCATGTCGACGATGTGTGCGATGCTCCGCAGCTCGTGAATCGCGGCGAGCGCGCGGTGGCGGCGGATCCGCGTCTCCACGTTCGCCAGAAACAGCACGGCGAGCCCGAGGAACACCACGTTCTGGATGGCTTGGGACGACCCGAGGAACGCGGCGAAGTCCACCCATCGTGGCGCGAGGCCGAGGTGCAGCAGCGCCTCGAACACGATGAAGACGATCACCGCGATCAGCGTCCAGGCGCCGATGCGGAGGGGCAGGTTGGGACGGCGCAAACCGCGTATCCGCTCCACCGACTCGGTGGCCGCCGCGAGCAGCTCGGCGCTCACCTTGCCGAGCCCGGAGCCAGGAAACCGCTCACCGATGCGGAGCTCGAGGCGCCGCAGCGTGTCAACGATGTGGGCTTCGTCGAGGCGGCGATACATCTAGGGCAGGAACTCCTGCGGGATCGGGTGCGCCGCGTCTTCGTCGAACCAGATGGCCGAGGCCACCCACCAGCGGGTCCCGTCCCAGAACAGCTGCAGCGCGTTGATGCCCCGGCCCACGACCGGTCCGTCGGCCGTGCGGTGTTCCTCATAGGTGCTGAACACCTGCACGATATTGCCGTACGCCTGCGTGACGCGGTGGATCTCGCGCTCGAAGAACCCCTCGTGCACGAAGCTCGAGTCGGAGCCGTCGACGAAGTCCTGGTGCGTCATCACGCGCGCGTAGGGCCGGCCCTGCGCCACGCCGGTCGCGACGAAGCGGAGATCGGGAATGTAGAGCGAGCGGTCGCGCGACCACTGGCGCGGCTGCCCGGCGGGACCGGTGATCACGTCGTAATACGCCTTGACCACTCCGTCCACCGTGGCCACGTCGGCCGCGCGAGGCGCGACCGTGGGGACCACGACGTGACGGCGCGCCGGCGCCTGGGCGACGAGCGCCGCGGGAAGGAGCAGTGCGATCGCCAGCGGATCGCGAAGGCGGTGTGGACGCATCGAGTCTCCTGGTGGGTGGAGCGTGTAGCAAGCTACTGGAGCCCGAGCGCCACGCCCAGCGCGATGGCGGCGGCGCCCAGCACCATCAGGGCCAGAACGAGCGGCAGCGCGAACCGCAGCCAGTCTTCGTAGCGCACCTGCGCCGCGGCGAGGATCGCCATGAGCGCGCCGTTGGTCGGCGTGAGCAGCTCGCACAGTCCGCCGCCGTACTGGTAGGCGAGTACGGTCACCTGGCGCGACAGGCCGAGCAGGTCCGAGAGGGGCACGAGGATCGGCAGCGTGAGGACGGCGTGTCCGGTCGGGCTCGGCACCGGGACGTGCACCAGCGTATGCACCACCATCATGCCGACGGCGGCGAGCCCGAGCGGCAGGTGTGCCACGGGCGCGAACAGCCCGTGCACCAGGGTGTCGACGATCCGGCCTTGCTCGAGCGTCACGAAAATCGCCCGCGCGAAGCCGATGAGCAGGCCGGCGTACGCCATGGAGCGGAAGCCCGAGACCAGGGCGTCGGCCGTTCCCGCCACGCCCAGCCCGCCGACCAGGCCCGCAGCCACTCCCATGGCGAAGAACAGGGCCGCCATCTCGTTGAATCCCCACCCGAGCCGCAGCACGCCGACCACCAGCGCGACGAACGCGGCGAGCACCAGCCCGAGCACCACCGCACGACGGCCGTCGAGCGACCCGCCCTCGGGGCCGGTGTCGCTCACCGCC
Source organism: Gemmatimonadota bacterium (assembly GCA_003220855.1). Classification (GTDB taxonomy): domain Bacteria; phylum Gemmatimonadota; class Gemmatimonadetes; order Gemmatimonadales; family GWC2-71-9; genus AG41. The sequence goes on along the minus strand of QHTP01000201.1, from coordinate 1,390 downwards.
GCCGCCGTCCGGCCGCGGGCGGTGGAGCGCGATGTCCCCCAGATCCAGATCCCCAGGGCCGCAACCAGAAATGCGCTGCGAAACAGCGAGCCGGAGAGGAGCGGCAGCTGCGCGAGCTGTTGCGCGATCCCCACTTGAAACGGGTTGATGGGGCTGAACGCCGCGCCCACGGCGGCGCCACCCAGGCTCACGGCCACGGCGATGACCGGTTGCACGCCCAGCCGGCGAGTGAGCAGCAGCATCACCGGCACGAGCGCGATGATCTCTTCCTTCATGTTGTCGAGCACGCCGCCCAGGGCGAACGCGAGCGCCGCCACGGGAATGACGAGCCGCTCCGAATGCCCGAAGCGGCGCACCAGCCAGTCGACGCCGAGTCGCAGCGCGCCGGTGGCGTCCACCACGGTGAACGCGCCCCCGATCAGGAACACGAAGAAGATCACCGCCGCCGCGTCGCCCATGCCGCGCGGAATGGCGACCAGGGCCTGGAAGGCGCTCACCGGCCGCGGCGGGACGGCGTGGTAGGTGCCGGGGACCACTACCCGGCGACCGGTGGCGGGGTCGTCGCGGCGGTCGTACTCACCGGATGGCAGCACGTGACTCGCAACGGCGGCGAGGACCACGCAGCCGACGAGCAGCGTCAGGGGGTGGGGGAACCGCACGCCGGGATTATGCCGCCACCTGGCCCGTCGGGTTAGTCCCGAGCCAACCTTCCCGACGTGGCGCCTGTCTAAGGATGGACGTGGCACCCCTTCTGGAGGAGGACCCGATGCTGCCGCGCGCCTGGTTGCCCGTTCCCATACTCCTGGTTCTCGCCCTCCCGGCCCGCGCCCAAAGTGCGGCCGACGCGCGCTGGGTGTCCGAATGCCGCGAGCGTGAAGACGACTGGCGGGCGAAGCACTGTGAGGTCCGCGTCGTCACCCTAGTGCCGGGAGGGGCCATCGCGGTCGACCCGGGTCAGAACGGTGGTGTCGCCGTCAGCGGATGGGACGGCGGCAGCATCGAGGTACACGCCCGGATTCAGGCGGAGGGTGCGACGGAGGACGATGCGGCGTCCCTGGCCCGCGAGATCAAGGTGGTGACCGCGGGAACGACGATCGGCGCCACCGGGCCGGCGTCGGGCGCGCGTCACTCCTGGGGCGTGAGCTTCGTTCTCTACGTGCCCCGGCGCTCGGACTTGAAGCTCGATACGTACAACGGGCCGATCGCGGTGCACGACGTGACCGGGCGCATGGCGCTCACGGCCTACAATGGACCGGTGTCACTCGAGGGTGTCGGGGGCGACGTGCGCGCCCGAACCACCAACGGTCCGCTCGACGTCGATCTCACAGGGAGCCATTGGGAGGGTGTCGGGCTCGACGCGGAGACCACGAACGGGCCGGTGAACCTGGGA
>QHTP01000044.1 GCA_003220855.1 Gemmatimonadota bacterium | reverse complement strand
GATCGGCGTGAGCCGGATGGGCGTCCCCGCGCGCGTCACGCGGCGGTGGACCAGATCGATAGTGAGCCCGTAGGCCTCCACGGTCGCGGGGACGTCTGCGGCGCCCGGCGACCGCGCCCGCCGTAGCACGGCGCGCACCCGCGCCACGCACTCCGCTGTGCTGAACGGCTTCGTGATGTAGTCGTCCGCTCCCGCGTTCAGGAGCTGCACCTTCTCTGCGTCCGAGTGTCGCGCGGAGAGCACCACGATCGGGACTGGAGACCAGGATCGGATCTCCCGGCACACTGCCACCCCCTCGAGATCGGGCAGACCCAGGTCCAGGATCACCAGATCGGGACGCTCCGTCGCCGCGATGTCGATGCCGGTACGCCCGGTCGGGGCTTCGAGCAGGCGCTCCGCGACCTCGCCGAGCGCGTTACGCAGCGCGCGCCGGATGGGCGGATCGTCTTCGATGATCAACAACGTCCGGGCGTGCACCGCCCCCGCCCTCGCGGCGTTGTTGCTCGAACGGGTCGGATTCATACGTGCATGCATACGATGTGAGGGCCGCCACTCCGCGCAAGTGTCGCGTCTCGCGGTCTTAATGGAATCTTAGCGTTCCGTCGCGGCTTTGCGGATCGATTTTTAATACGCCCTAAGCGGCGACAGCGGCACTGTGAGGCCCATGCCGTACGCGAACAGCGCGCCGTCGCGCAGCTCGCGGAACCTGTTGAGCTCGTTGGTGCGGAGGGCGAACACGTCGACCGCGTCGGGCTCGACCTCCTGGCCGGCGATCGCGGCCTCGACCTCGCGCAACGTGGCGACGTACTCCCGCAGCTTCTCGGCGGGGTCGTGGTAGGTGAGGTCCCGCCAGCGGCGGAAGGTGATAGGGTCCATTACGGCAAGTGCCGAGGGCGGGAATCGAACCCGCATGGGGTTGCCCCCACCGGATTTTGAGTCCGGCGCGTCTGCCTGTTCCGCCACCCCGGCGTTTTCTACAGCGTTTCTACAAAATACCCAGATGTTCTAGCAACGGCGCGGAAACCCACGGGATTTTGAGTCCCCTACGTCTGCCATTCCGCCACTCGGGCCCCCTGGCGGGGTGAACTTAGCGCCTCTGCGCCTCGCACGGCACCCTAGCCTCGGCCGGCCGCAAAAAGCGTCCGAACCGCTCGCCCGTGTCGGATGTCACAGTCTGCAGGGGCCGACGGCCGCATCTTGTGGCAGCACGCGCTACCAGCGGGTGCGCGGACGCCCTGGACTTACCTCTCGACCGTCGCACGGAGAGCGCATGCCGCACGTACAATACTGGGCCCGGGTACGGGACGGCCAGGACTGCCCCCTGCGGCGCGGCGCATGGTACCGCGTCGTGGAACTCACTCCCGTCGAAGCCATCGTCGACGTCAACCACCGCCTGCTCCACATTCCCCGCGCCTTCGTGCAAGTGCTGCCGCTCCGGCCCCCGGCCTGGACCGTGGTCCCGGGACCGGACGCGGGTGCCGCCGCCGGCGCCGGCCGAAAGTACGGCGTGTGCCCGAGCTGCTGTGCCCGGGCGCGCCTGGACGGCCCCGCGCGCGCCATGCGCTGCCCGCGCTGCGGCGCGCTGGCCGCCGTAGGGTGGTCGGATGCCGATTGGCGCGCGTTCGAGGTGCGCACCGGCCGACCCGCGTCGGGCACACTCGCGCGGGCCCGGGCACGCGCCTTGAAAGCGCTCGCGACGGCGTTCGGTCTGCGGGCGTAGCGCGGGGGGGCGTCAGCGCGGCGGGCGCCGCCGCGGTCGCGCCGGCGGCGCTGGCCTGTTCTGCCGCCGCTCGCGTTGCTGCTGCACCGCATTGGCGATGCTTCTCTGGAACCGGCGTCGCTCGTCCTGGTAGCGCGCCCGCTGCACCGGCGTCAGGTAGCCCTGCATGTCGCGATCCTCGTCGCGATTGACCTGCTGCAGCCTGAGCTGATTCTGCTCCCGCTCGCTCATCAGCTGCTTCACCCGCTCCTCGTTCGGGGATTGCGCGGCCAGCTCGGCGTTGAGCGCCTGGTTGAGCTGGCGCTGGCGCGCGCGGATCGGCTGGCGCTGTTCCTCGAAGCGCCGCTCCGTCCCGTCGAGCTTGCCCGCTTGCTCGTCGCTCAACCCCAGCGTCGTGCGCACGTGCTCGGCCCAGCGCTGCCGCACCTGCGCCCGCAGCCTCCCCGCTTCCGCCCCGTCGGCGGGTGGCGCCGCGCCCGAGTCGCCCGGCACCTGTGCAGTGAGCGCGGGCGCGAGCGCGAGCACGAGCACGCACGCGAGATGTTTCATCACGTTTCCGGCTCCAGCGACGCGAGCAGCGTGCGCAGCTCGGCCGGGCTCAAGTCCTCGAGCCCCACGTCCAGCCACGACACCGGCTCCGCCGCACCCGGTTGCTCGACGCTCTGCAACAGCTCGCGCAGTTCGGCGACCGACAGGTCGCCCAGGTCCACCGTCTCGACCGGCGCGGCGAGGCCGGACGGGGCATGCCGCACCGCCCGTGCGACGACGCCCGCGCCGGCGACGATGACCAGCGCCGCGGCGATCTTGAGCCAGACCGGCGAGGTCCACAGCCACGCCTCGCGCGAGCTCGGCTCGTGCCGCTCCTCGCGCAGCCGCGCCACCACGGCCTGGGCTGTGCGCTCGACGTCCACGCGGTCCGCCGCGCGGGCCCCGAGGCGCCGCGCGACCTGCCGCAGCCCTGCGTCGTCCAACGTGCCGTCGTCGTTCATTTCAAGCACTCCTTCAGTCGCTTGACGGCGTGGTGGTAGTGCACGCGCGCGGCCCCCGGCGTCGTGCCCAGGGCCGCGGCGATCTCGTCGTACTCGAGCCCCTGCTGCGCCCGCAGCAGAAACACTTCCCGCTGCAACCGCGGCAGTCCCTGTAAAACCTCGCCCAGGCGCCCCTCCGCCTCCGCGGCGACCGCCCGCTCGTGGGGATCGCCGTCGGTCGATCGCAGCTCGTCGGCGAGCGGCACCACGCGGGCCCGTTTGGCACGGCGATGCGCGTCCTTCAGCACGTTGCCCCCGATCGTGAGCAGCCAGGTGCGAAAGCGACACTGCCCGCGGAACGTGGCGACGGCCCGGAACGCGCGAATGAACGTCTCCTGTACCACGTCATCGAGATCCGCCTCCGGCGCCCCGGTGCCCGCGAGGAACCGTGCCAACGCACGCGTGTGACGCCGGACCAGTTCGGCCGCCGCCTGCTCGTCCCCGCCCTGCCAGGCGGCGATCAGCGCCGCGTCGGTCGGGCTCGGGACGGCGGCAACGGGCTCCGCTGGAGTCATGCGCTGGCACGGTAGACGTGGAAGATGCGGTGAAATTAAGACGGTAGAGCCCTTGAATTCACGCGTGGCCGCCTCTAACTTACAATTTCGAACGATCGTTCGAACTATGCGCCCCTACGACGAGCGGCTCGATCAGCTCCTCTCCCGGGCGGCGAAGGTATTCGCCGACCAGGGCTACCACTCCACCACGATGCGCGACCTCGCCGCGGTCACCGGCATGTCGCTCGCCGGGATGTACTACTACGTGCGGGGCAAGGAAGAGCTGCTGCACCGCATCCAGGAGCGCTGCTTCACTCGCGTGCTGGCGGGCGCCGAGCGCGCGCTCGAGGGAGTCGGGCGCGGTCACGGCGACCCGGTCGAGCGGCTGCAGGCGTTCATCCGCCACCACGTGACCTTCTTCGCCGCCCACATGGCGGAGATGAAAGTACTGTCGCACGAGGCGAATTCCCTGACGGGCGAGCGTCAGCGCAAGGTGAACGCGATCAAGCGCCGCTACGTGGATCTGCTCGAGGGGCTGCTGCGGGATGTGGCGCCCGACGAGACCGCCGTGGAGCGGAGCGCCGCCGCGTACGCGCTGTTCGGCATGATGAACTGGATCTACAACTGGTACGACCCGGCGGGCGAGATCGATCCCGAGCGCCTGGCCGGGCTCATCGCGCGCGTCTTCATCGGCGGCTTCGTCGACGCGCGCTCCCCCTCCCCGGTACACGGAGGCTGACGTCCACGTACGAGATGATGCACCAGCTCGACGAGGCGATCCTGAGGGCGCGCTTCGAAGACGACGTCCATGTGGTAGTGCTGCGCGGCCATGGCGACAAGTTCTTTTCGGCTGGCGCGAACATCGGCATGCTGAACAGCGTCACGCCACGCTTCAAGTTCTTCTTTTGCCTGCACGCCAACGAGACGCTCAACCGCTTGGAGCAGACGCCGAAACTCACGATTGCCGCGCTGAACGGGCACACCGTGGGCGGCGGGCTCGAAATCGCGATGGCATGCGACATCCGGCTCGCGAAGGAGAACGCCGGCAAGATCGGGCTCCCCGAAGTGAACCTCGGCGTGCTTCCCGGCACGGGAGGCACGCAGCGGCTGGCGCGGCTCGTGGGCAAGGCGAAGGCGATCGAGCTGATGGCGAAGGGCGAGCTCTTCTCGTTCGATCGCGCCAAGGAGCTCGGCATCGTGAATGAGATCTTCCCCGCCAAGGAGTTCTGGGAGCAGGTGATGCTCTACGCCAAGCAGTTCTGCCCCCCGCACAAGGCCTCGAAGGCGGTGGGTTTGATAAAGCGGTCCGTGCAGACGGGCGCTGAGATCCCCTTCGAGTCGGCGCTCGCCTTGGAGCGCGAATTGCAGCAGCAGCTGTTCCAGAGCGAAGACGCGAAGGAGGGCATCGCCGCCAACGTCGAGAAGCGCGTCGCGGAGTTCAAGGGGCGGTGAAGACCGACCTGTTGATTGGGGGCGAGTGGCGGGCGGCCGCGAAACGCTACGGCCTGGTCAACCCCGCCACCGAGGAGCCACTCGCGGAAGTCGCCGAGGCGGGCGAGGCGGACATCGACGCCGCCGTCCGGGCGGCCCGGGCCTGCCTCGAGTCGAAGCAATGGCGGGAGCTACCGGCTCGCAAGCGCGGACAGCTGCTGTATCGCATGGCCGAGCTGTTGGAGCAACGCTCCCCCGAGATCGCCGAGGTGGAGACCAGGAACAACGGGAAACCGCTGTTCGAGTCGAAGATCGACGTCGCGATGGCGATCGAGACGTTCCGCTACTACGCCGGCTGGGCCGACAAGCTCACGGGCGACACGCTGCCCGTGAGCGGCAATTTCTTCACGTACACGCTGCGGGAGCCGGTGGGAGTGGTGGGCGCGATTGTGCCGTGGAACTTCCCCCTCAACCTCGCCTGCTGGAAGGTGGCGCCGGCGCTGGCCGCGGGTTGCACCGTGGTGCTCAAGCCGGCGCACGAGACACCCCTCACCGCCCTGCTGCTGGGCGAGATCGCGCTGGCGGCCGGCTTGCCCCCGGGCGCGCTCAACGTCGTCCCGGGGCCCGGCGCGACGGCCGGCGCCGCGCTGGTACGCCACCCGCTCGTCGACAAGATCGCCTTTACGGGCTCGACCGAAGTCGGCCAGTGGATCATGCGCGAGGCGGCCGGCACCGTGAAGCGGGTCACGCTCGAGCTGGGCGGCAAGAGCCCCAATATCATCTTCGCCGACGCGGACCTCGCGGCCGCCGTGCGCGGCGCACAGAACGGCATCTTCTACGGAAAAGGCGAGGTCTGCGCCGCGGGCTCCCGGCTGCTCGTGGAGCGGTCGGTGCACGATCAGGTCGTGGCGCAGCTCGCCGAGCGCGCCAAGCAGCTCGCGCCCGGCGACCCCTTCGACAAGGGCACCCGGCTGGGCGCCATCGTCTCCCAGCGCCAGCAGGAGACCGTGCTCTCCTACATCGCGGCCGGACAGAAGGAAGGCGCCCGGCTGGTGGTGGGTGGCAAAGCGGCGAAGGTGAACGGCAAGGGGTTCTACGTCGAAGCCACGGTGTTCGACGGCGCCACGCCGGGAATGAAGATCGTGGACGAGGAGATCTTCGGTCCCGTGCTGTCGGTGCTGACGTTCGACACCGAAGCCGAGGGCGTCGAGCTCGCCAACCGCTCGCGGTACGGCCTCGCGGCCGGGATCTGGACCCGGGACATCCAGAAGGCGCACCGCGTGGCCCGCGCGATCAAGGCGGGGACGGTGTGGGTGAACACCTACAACTTCTACGACCCCGCGGCGCCGTTTGGCGGTTACAAGTTCTCGGGATTCGGGCGCGACCTCGGAAAGGAAGCGCTCGACAACTACACCGAGACCAAGACGGTCTGGGTGGGGCTGTGAAAGACGCGTTCATCTGTGCGGCGCTTCGTACGCCC
>QHTP01000043.1 GCA_003220855.1 Gemmatimonadota bacterium | reverse complement strand
GGAGAGCTGCGGCGGGCGGAGCAGGTGGCGATCGCGGCCAACCTGGCCGGACGGCTGGCCCAGACCTATACATTGATGGGAAAGCTGCGTGGCGCCCAGCAGGACGAGACCGGGTTCGTGTTCTTCGAGCAGGCGATCGAGCTCGCCCGCGCGGTGGAGCGCTCCCCCGCCGCGGAAGCGCAGGTGTATCACGCCTACGGGCTGTTCCGCAGCCGGCTCGGCCAGCGGGAGGAAGCGCGCGCCTACCTCGAGCGTGCCCGCGAGCTGTTCGACTCGCTGGGCGAAGCGGTCGAGCGGGAGCGCGTCGACGCCGAGTTGCGCGCGATGTCCGCCTGAGCGCCGCCGACTAGCGGTTGGTGAGGGGGTTCCGCTGGGTGGTGGTGTCGCGTCTGGCGGCCGTCTTGTGCTTCTGCGAGGTCGCCCTGGTCGCCCGACTCGCGGTCCTGGGTGGCGTTGCCGCCTTCGTTTTCGTCGTCCGGTGGCCGCCGCCGCCACAGGCGGCGAGCACGATCAACCCTACGGCTGCCAGGATGGTCCTCGTCATGCGGGCCTCCACGAGCGGGGTGGTGCCAATATAAGGCCGGCGGACCGGCCGTGGGGTCACTGGGCCTCCCGCGCCAGCGGCCGCGTGAGACAGGTGGGCCCGCCGCCCCCCTTGAGGCAGATCTCCCGCCCCGCGAACTCGTGCACCGTCACGCCGGCCCGCTCCAGCCGGGCCCGGGTCACGGGGTTTCCCGCGACCACCAGGACCTCGCGCCGCGCGATCGCGAGCACGTTGCAGCCCAGCGTCGCGAACTCTGGCGTAGGGACCTCCACCAACTCGATGCTGCGTGCCAGCAGGGCCTCGCGGAACGGCACCGGGAGCAGCGGCGCGTAGACGAGGAAGAGGTCGTGGTCGATCGGACTCACGATCGACATGAGGTGAAACACGTCCTCCGGCCCACGCCAGTGCGGCAGCGGAACCACGATCACTTCGTCCACGCACTCCGCCACCAGGTCCCGCAGCTGGCGGATCCCCGCATCGTTGGTCCGGTAGCCCCGGCCCACCGCCAGGGTGCACTCGTCGATCCAGCAGACATCACCCCCCTCGAGGCGGCCATCGCCGGTGATTCGGCCCCGAATCGGCACGCCGGCAGCGCGGAGCGCCGCCTCATGGGCGGCCGGCTCGGTGCGACGCTGCGGCTTCCCCATGTTGCAGAGGATCACGCCGGCGTTGCACACGATCGAGGCGTCCCGGGCGTACAGCGAGTCGAGACCGACGTTCTCGTCCGGAGGGAGGCACAGCACGTCGACTCCCGCGGTGCCGAGCAGGGCGAGAAACTCCTGGTACTCGGGCGTCGCCACGGAGAGCTCGGGCCGTGCGGTGTAACCCAAGTCGCGCCACTGCCGTTCCACCGCGGCCTCGCTCGCGAAGGCGTCGCCGGCGCGCTTGACCGCCACCGAGAGGAGCCTCCCGACTTCCGACTGTCCGCCCACACGCACCGTGGCTGGCCGTCCCGCTAGGGTGGCAGCAAGTTTAGCGGCCTGCGCGGCAGCTGTCATTCACTCGAGAGAGGGCCCATGACCGGACCGAGGATCGATCGCCGGACGTTTCTGGGGTACAGCGGGGTGAGCGGAGCGCTCGCGTTGATGCCGTCCAGGATCCCCCCGGCCGCCGCTCCGTTCGAGCTCGAAGAAGCCACGATCGCCGACCTGCAAGCCGGCATGACCGCCGGCAAGTACACCGCTCGCTCGCTGGTGACGGCCTATCTCCAGCGGATCGAGGCGCTCGACCGCAAGGGACCGGCGCTGCGCTCCGTGCTCGAGCCGAATCCGGACGCGCTCGCGCAGGCCACGGCGCTCGACGCGGAACGTAAGGCCAAGGGACTGCGGGGGCCGTTGCACGGCATCCCCATACTGGTGAAGGACAACGTGGCGACGCGGGACCGCATGCAGAGCACGGCGGGCTCGCTCGCGCTCGTGGGCGTGTCCCCGCCGCGCGACGCGTTCCTGGTGGAGCGGCTGCGCGCGGCGGGCGCCGTGCTGCTCGGCAAGACGAATCTGTCCGAGTGGGCCAACTTCCGCTCCACCCACTCGTCGAGCGGTTGGAGCGGACGAGGCGGCCAGTGCCGCAACCCCTACGCGCTCGATCGCACGCCGTCCGGGTCGAGCTCGGGTTCGGGGGTCGCGGTGGCGGCGAGCCTGTGCGCGGCCGCCATCGGGACGGAGACCGACGGCTCCATCGTGTCACCCTCGACCTGCTGTTCGATCGTGGGGATCAAACCGACGCTCGGTCTGGTGAGCCGGGCCGGCGTCATTCCCATCGCCCACAACCAGGACACCGCGGGTCCCATGGCCCGCACGGTCGCCGATGCGGCGACGCTCTTGAGCGCGCTCACCGGCGTGGATCCCCACGATGACGCGACGGCGGGGAGCGCTGGCCATTCAGCCTCGGACTATGCCGCGTCGCTCGACCCCGCCGGGCTCAAAGGCGCGCGCCTTGGCGTGTGCCGCTCGCACTTCATGGGATACAGTCCCGGCACCGATGCGGTGATGGAGACCGCGATCGACGCGCTCAAGCGGCTCGGGGCGGTGATCGTCGATCCCGCCGACATCGCCACCGCGGGCCAGTTCGACGACAGCGAATTCGCCGTGCTGCTCTACGAGTTCAAGGCGGATCTGAACCGCTACCTCGCCGAGTGGGCGCCGGGCGCGCCGGCGAAGACGCTGGCGGACCTGATCGCATTCAACGACCACAACAAGGGGCAGGAGATGCCCTACTTCGGGCAGGAGATCTTCGCGCAGGCCGAGGCGAAAGGCCCGCTCACCGATCAGGACTACCTCCGGGCGCTCGACAAGAACCACCTGCTGGCGCGCACGCAGGGGATCGACGTCGCGATGGCAGAGCACCAGCTCGACGCCCTGGTCGCGCCCACGGGCGGCCCGCCCTCGCTCATCGACCTCGTGAATGGGGACCCGGGGGGTGGCGGCAGCTTTTCCAGCCCCGCGGCCGTCGCTGGCTACCCGCACGTGACCGTGCCGATGGGTTATGTAGCGGGGCTGCCGGTGGGACTGTCGTTCGTCGGGCGCCCCTGGAGCGAGGCGGCCCTCATCAAGTTCGCGTACGCGTTCGAGCAGGCGACGAAGGCTCGGCGATCTCCCCGGTTCTTGCCTAGCGCGCCGATCGGCTGAGCCGCTCCACCTCGGCGTGGCGGAAGCAGGTGATGAGGTGGTCGTTCACCATGCCGACGGCCTGCATGAACGCATAGCAGATGGTCGGCCCGACGAAGCGGAAGCCGCGGTCGACGAGGGCGTTGCTCATGGCGTCGGACTCCCGCGTGCGCGCGGGCAGCTCGCGCAGGCTGCGGCGCCGGTTCTGCTTGGGGACGCCTCCCACGAAGCTCCAGAGAAAGGGGCCGAACGGCCCCTCGCGCTGCGAGAACTCGAGAAAGGCCCGCGCGTTGGACACCGCGGCCGCGACCTTCTGACGGTTGCGTACGATGCCCGGGTCCTTGAGGAGCTGCCCGATCTTCTTGGCGTCGTAGCGCGCCATGCAAGCCGGGTCGAACCCGTCGAATACCTCGAGAAAGCGCGCCCGCTTGTTGAGAATCACGCGCCACGAGAGGCCGGCCTGGAAGCCATCGAGCACGAGCTTGGCGAACAGGTCGCGATCGCCGCGCAGCGGAACACCCCACTCCTCGTCGTGGTAGGCGAGCATCAACGGTTCGGCATCGTCCCCGGTCCAGCAGCGTCGTTTCATGGCGCCCGAATTTTG
>QHTP01000042.1 GCA_003220855.1 Gemmatimonadota bacterium | reverse complement strand
ACGCGCGACCATCTCGAGCAGCTGTTTGCGCAGATGAAGTCGCGCCGCATTGTGGTGGTGGGCGACGCGATGCTGGATATCTATCTCGCGGGCGAGGCGGAGCGGATCTCCCCCGAGGCGCCGGTGCCCGTGGTGAGCGTGCACACGCGGCGCCACGCGCTCGGCGGCGCCGCCAACGTCGCCGCCAACGTCGCCGCGGTCGGCGCGGAGTGCCTGCTCGTGGCCGTGATCGGAGACGACGACCGCGGAGACTCGTTCCGGGCCGAGCTGGCGCAGCACCGGCTCGCCGACCGACACATCGTGGTGGCGGCGGCGCGGCCCACCACGTCCAAGACGCGCGTCACGGCGCGCGGCCAGCAGGTGGTGCGCATCGACGAGGAGATCGAGGATCCGATTCCCGCGCGGACCGAGAACCAGCTGCTCGGCCAACTCGACGCCGTCATGGCGGACGCCGACGCGATTCTCATCGAGGACTACAACAAGGGGACCTTGACGCCGGCCGTGATCGAGCGCGCGATGACCCTGGCCCGCAAGCGCGGCATCCCCGTCGTCGTGGACCCCAAGTTCAAGCACTTCTTCGCCTACCGTGGGGCGACGCTGTTCAAGCCCAACCGCCGCGAGCTCGAGCAGGCCATGGGCGCAACGCTCGACCTGGCCCACCCCGACGCGCTGCCCACCTCGCTCGACAAGCTGGGCGTCGACAACCTGCTCCTGACCCTCGGGGCCGAGGGCATGGTGCTCGTCACCAAGGACAAGCAGATCGGCCGCATCCCGACGATGGCGCGCGAGGTGTTCGACGTGTCGGGCGCCGGCGACACGGTGACGGCGTGGGTCGGGACGGCGCTGGCGGCCGGGGCGTCGGTGCGCGAGGCCGCCCAGGTCGCCAATTACGCCGCCGGCGTCGAGGTCGGAAAGTCCGGCGTGGCCACGGTTTCGCCCGCGGAAGTCCTGGCGATGCACGAGGCGCATTACGACCAGCTGGGGAAACTGCGCAGGGGCGGACTGCTCTAGCGGCGCGACAGTCCGACGCCGATCACCACTCCGTCCACGGTTTCGAGCCGCGTTCCGCCACCCAGCACCGCGTGATCGATGCGGTATCCCAGCCGCAGCTCGAGCGGCGCGCGCGCCAGGTGCACGACCATGCCGGCCTCGCCCCCCTGGGCGTGGTCGAACGGCTCCGGCGCGTTCACGCTGGCGGACACCGCGCGCCACAGCTCCACGTAGCCCCGCCCCGCCGAGCCGACGAAGGCGCCCGAGACGCGGGCGCGCAGCTCCCAGAACACCCAGCGCAGCTCGGTGCCGCCGGTGAGCGTGTACGAGCGGGCGTGCGGGCCCACCGCGAGCCTGAGCCACGGCGCGGGCCGGACGCCGAGCAACGCGACGCCTTCCACCAGGTCCTGACCCGGCGCGCTCGCGCCTTCGGGGCCGATCTTTCCCTGCACGTAGCCGAGCGCGAGCTCGAGCCGCCCCAGCGCCACGTCGCCCTGCCCGCCCACGACCGTGCCCGTCAACTGGTCGACGCCGCGCACCCGCGTGCTCACGATCGAGAGTCCCGCGGCGGGCACGAGTCCCTGAGCGCCGCCCCGCGTCGTGCCTGCGGCGAGGGCCGCGAGCGCAAATCCTACCGACGCGACTCTCATCGCGCGCTCGGCTTGATGGCGGTCGGCTCGCCGGCGTGCACGGCGAGGTGGACGTCGTCACGCCGCTGCGCATTCTGGGCCTTCACGGCCGCCACGCGCTGCTGCCAGCGCGCTCGCAGCACCTGATTCGCCTGGATGTTCGCCGTGAGCGGCCGGCCGGGTCGGTGCAATACGTATCCCAGAGCACCGGCAAAGCCCACTGCTCCCGCAACCGCCAGACGCGACCGGTCGGGGGGATCGCTCCCCACGACCGAAGGCAACGCGGCCACCGTGGTGGCGAGCAGCACGCCGCCCAGTAGCGCGCGCAGCGCCGGCCGACTCCCGGAGCGCTCCGGCAAGAACAGCGAATCGGCCGGGGGCTTGGGCCAGCGCAGCGTATCGACATGCACGACGCGCAGGTCGAGGGGCAGCTGCACGATGCCCGCGAGTTCGCCGGTGGGCGCCCGCGATGCGACGCGTAACAGCACGCGGCTGACCGGAGGCATCTGGCCGGCCGCGTCGAGGCCGTCCCATTGTACCCGCAGGCTGTCTCCCATGGGTCCGGCGTACAGCGCCCGGAAGGGCGCCCCGTCCTGATAGCGCAGGGTGACTTCGACCGTCTGGAACGCGCTGGCCACCACCCAGAAGGCTAGGGCACCGGTGCCGGTCGAGATCTCCGTGTCGGCCGGCGCCACGAGCACCACCGCGCGCGTCTCCACGCGCACGTTGTCGAACACACTGGTGACTTCGGGCGGGAACACCAGGCGGTCCGGCCGATAGCGGGGATCGAGCTGCACCAGGCGCCGGAACACGGCCACCGCCGAGTCGCGCCGGCCCCGGAACAGGTCGGCCGCGCCGAGATACACGAGGCCCTGGGCGCGCTCGCTGCTGGACGCGGTGGCGCCGGTCGCGCGGGCGAGGTCGCGCCGCAGCAGCGCCGCCGCCTGGTCGAAGTCGAGGTTCTGGTAAGCGCGGATGCCCTCGGCGAACGGACTGCCCACCACCTGGGCGGCTCCCTGCGCGGCCGCGGCGCTCCAGCCGCACGCCACCAAGAGGATCCACCCGAGATGCTTCATCGACTCGCCGCTTGTCACGGGGTCAGGTTCACGGTGTGCGCAAAGGGTGCCGAAGTGCTCGCGAGGAAGTTGGCATCGCCGCCATACGTCGCAACCAGGGTCTCGGGCCCTGCTACGAGGGGGATCATGCTGCAACTTCCGTCCGCAACCGTCGCCATGCAACTCACTACTCCATCCGTGACCGTGACGTTGCCCGTCGGCGTGCCACCACTCGATGTCACGGTGAAACTGATCGTGATCGGCTGGCTCACGACCGACGGCTCGGGCACGACGCCAGTGATGGTCGTGGTCGTGCCCGCCTGGGTTACCGTGTGACTGACACCGGTCGAAGCACTCCCTGCAAAGTTCGCGTCGCCGCCATAGGTGGCGGTCAGGGTCTGAACGCCCGCCGTTGACATGGTCAGCGAGCAGCTCCCGGCCGCCACTGTGCCGGAACAGCTGTCGGTCCCGTCGCTCACGGTCACGGTACCGGTGGGCGTTCCCGCAGTCGAAGCCACGCTGAACAGCACGCCGACTGCCTGACCCACCGTCGAGGGATCGGGCGCCTCGCTGGTGATCGTTGTCGTCGTGGGCGCCGGATTCACGGTGTGACCGACGCTCGCCGAGGTGCTGCCTGCGAAGTTGCCGTCACCGCCGTAGGTCGCGGTGAGCTTCAGCGACCCGGCCGAGCTCGGCGTCAGCGAGCAGCTGCCCGCCGCTACCGTGGCGGTACACGTCTCCGCCCCGTCGCCCACGGTCACCGTACCCGTCGGCGTGCCGCTGCCCGAGGTGACGCTATAGGAGACGATGATGGCTTGGCCAAACACGGAGGGATCGGGCGATTGCCCGGTGATCGACGTTGTGGTGGTGGCTGGGCTCACCGTGTGCCCCACGCCAGTAGACGTGCTGGCCGAGTAGTTGCCATCCCCGGGGTAGCTCGCGGTGACGGTTCGCGTGCCGGCCGAGTTGAACGCGATGCTGCAGCTTCCGACGGCCACGCTTGCGCTGCAGCTCTGCGTCCCGTCGGTCACAGTGACCGTCCCCGTCGGTGTGCCGCTGCCCGGGGCGTTGGCCGCCACAGTGAAGAAGAAGGTCACGGCCTGGCCCACCGTCGACGGATCGGGGGTCTCGCTCGTGATGGCGGTCGTCGTGGCGGACGCATTCACCGTGTGCGGCACACCACTCGACGTGCTGCCGGCGAAGTTGGCGTCGCCCGCGTAGGTCGCGGTGAGCGTCTGGGTGCCCGCTGTCGTCGGGGTCAGGCTGCACGTCCCAGTGGCGACGGTCCCGGCGCAGGTGTGGGCGTGTGGCCGGTGATGGTGATCGCGGTGCTGGCCGCGGTCACCGTCTGCGTCACGCCCGCCGAGGTGCTCCCGGCGAAGTTCGCATCTCCCGCATAGACTGCGGTCAGTGTCTTGGTGCTAGCCGTCGTGGGCGTCAGACTGCAGGTACCCGCCGCTACGGTGCCGACGCAGCTCTCCAACCCATCGCTGACGGTCACGTTGCCGGTCGGCGTCCCGCCGGTCGACGTCACCGTGAAGGTGACCGCGACCGCCGCGCCGACCGCGGATGGGTTGGGCGTATTGCCGCTGATGGTCGTGGTGGTAGCTGCCGTGGTCACGGTGTGTGACACGCCGGCAGAGGTGCTGCCGCCGAAGTTGGCATCGCCAGCATAGGTCGCCGTGAGGGTCTTCGACCCCGCGGTCGTCGGCGTCAGGTTACACGCCCCTGCCGCCACCGTCCCGGTGCAGGTCGCGGGGCCGTCACTCACCGTGACATTGCCGGTCGGGGTCCCGCCGCTCGACGTCACCGTAAACGTCACCGCGATCGCCTGCCCCACCGCTGAAGGATTCGGCGTGTGGCCCGTGATCGCGGTCGTCGTGGCAGCGGCGTTCACGGTCTGGCTCACCCCCGCCGACGTGCTGCCGCCGAAGTTGTCATCGCCGCCATAGGTCGCGGTGAGGGTCTTCGCCCCGGCCGTGGTCGGCGTCAGGGAGCAGCCACCCGCCGCCACGGTGCCGGTGCAGATCGCTGCCCCATCGCTCACTGTGACGTTCCCCGTCGGCGTCCCGCCGCTGGAGGTCACGGTAAAGGTCACCGCGATCGCCTGACCTACCACCGACGGATTCGGTGCATGGCCCGTGATCGCCGTCGTCGTGCTGGCGGCACCTACTGTCTGCGTCACCGGCCCCGACGTGCTGGTGGCGTAGTTCCCATCCCCCGCGTAGGTCGCGGTGACGCTCCGCCCCCCCGCCGCGTTGAACGTGATGCTGCAGTTCCCCGCGGCCACAGTGGCGCCGCAACTCTGGGTCCCGTCACTCACCGTGACCGTCCCCGTCGGCGTCCCGCTCCCCGGCGCGGTCGCGGTCACGGCGAAAGTGAAATCCACCGCCTGGCCCACCGCCGACGGGTTCGGCGTGTGGGCCGTGATCGTCGTGGTGGTCGCAGCCGCGTTCACTGTATGACCCACCCCTGTCGACGTGCTGGCATTGAAGTCGGTGTTG
>QHTP01000041.1 GCA_003220855.1 Gemmatimonadota bacterium | reverse complement strand
TCGCTGGCGTTCGTCTGCGCGGTGAAGGGCTACCGCTGTCGCATCGTCACCAACGACGCGGTGGCGCTCGAGAAGCGACGCAGCATGGAGATCTTCGGCGCCGAGCTCGACGTATTGAAGAGCGAGGGCGGGAAGCTGACGGCCGATCTGGTGCCCCGCATGATGGAGCGGGCGCGGGAGATCGCATCCGAAGGGCCGAGCTACGCAACCGACCAGATGCGCAACCCGGACATGGTGGCGGGCTACGAGTCGCTGGGCGAGGAGCTGCTCGAGCAGATGGACCGGCCCATCCATACCTTCTGCGCCGCGGTCGGAACGGCGGGGATGCTGGTGGGAGCGTCGCGGATGCTGCGGCGGCGGGAGCCCAGGCCGCGGATCGTCGCGTTCGAGCCTGCCACATCGTCGGTGCTGACGGGCGGCAAGGCAGGCACGCACGGCGTCGAGGGCGTGGCGCCCGGGTTCGTTCCGCCGCAATTGGACCGCTCCCTGGTAAGCGAAGCACGTGGCGTCAGCGAGGTGGAAGGGCGGCGGATGGCGTGGGAGCTCGCTCGGCGCGAGGGCATCTTCGCGGGCACGAGCACCGGACTCAACGTGGCCGGGGCGCTGCAGATCGCCAGGGAGATCGGCTCAGCGCATACGGTGGTGACGGTGGCCGTGGACAGCGGGTTCAAGTACCTGTCGGGGGACTTGTACGTCGTGACGCCCTAGCGGGGCAGCGTTATCATCGTATCCACGGCAGCTACGGCATCTGCAATTTCACGGGAGGACACGTGTACAAGTCATGGCTGGTCTCCATCAACGCCCTGTGCGCCTCGCTCGTCTGGGCGCAGTCCCCTGCCCCACAAAACAAGCCATCAGTCCATTGGGAGGAGTTGACGGCGGCCGACTTCAAGGAGGGCATCGCTCGTGCGCAAGGCACGTGCCTGCTCCCCTTCGGCATCCTGGAGAAGCACGGAGCGCATCTGCCGTTAGGCAACGACCTGTTGAACGTGCGCTACGCGGCCCTCAACGCCGCGGAGCAGGAATACGCCATCGTGTTTCCCGAATACTATTTCGGGCAAATCTTCGAAGCGAAGCATCAGCCCGGCACCGTCGCCTACAGCCGGGGACTCGAGCTCCAATTGCTGCAGGAGACCACCGACGAGATGGCCCGCAACGGCTGCAAGAAGATCATCATCGTGAACGGCCACGGCGGCAACAACAGCCTGCTTCCCTACTTCGCGCAGTCGCAGCTCGAGACGCCGCACGATTACGTCGTCTTCGTGCTGGGCATCATGCGCGGCGGGCCGGGCGAGCCCAAGCACAAGTCGAACCCGGCGACCGACATGCATGCCGGCGAGAGCGAAACCTCCATGAGCATGATCGCCCGGCCCGATCTGGTGCACCTGGACCGCGCGCCGCAGGAATCGGGCGCCGATCAGGCACGGTTGAAAGGGCTGCCGGAAGGCCTGTACACGGGGATCTGGTGGTACGCGCGGTTCCCGAATCACTACGCGGGCGAAGGAGCCGCGGCGACGCGCGAGCTGGGTGAGTTCGAGGCCAAGACGTGGATCAACGGGATTGTGCAGGCGATCCGCGCCGTCAAAGCGGACCAGGAGAGCCTGCGGTTGCAAAACGAGTTCTACGAGCGGAGCAAGGATCCGTTGAAGACGCCACAATAGGAGGCCCGATGGTAGACAGACGGTCTTTCCTTGTCATGGCTGGCGGCGCCGCTGCCAGCCTCGCCCTCGGTGCGCGAGCCCCTGCAAGGCTCGATCGCATCGGCGTGCAGGCCTTCTCGCTGCCGAAGCTGCTCGAGCATGACATCGATGGCGCGCTCGCGATGCTTTCGGGACTCCGCTATCAGGAGCTCGAGCTGTTCGGTCCGTTTCCGTTCAGCGTTCAGGCCGTTCAGGATCAATGGAAGTCCATGGCCACGACGCTCGGCTTCTCGGGCAGCGGGTACTTCGGCCTCACCGCCGCGCAGTTCCGGGCGCGCCTCGACGCGCATCGGCTCACGTCGCCATCGACGCATATCGACCTCGACACGCTGCGCGACCGGACCGATCAGGTGGGCGAAGCCGCTCATACGCTCGGGCATAAGTACGTCGGTCTCGCTCTGATCCCGGAGGAGCGTCGCAAGACGCTCGACGACTACCGCAAGATGGCCGACGAGCTCAATGCGATCGGGACGCGCGCCAAGGGGCTCGGCTTCAAAGTCCTGTATCACAATCACGGTTACGGCTTCACGCCGCTGGAAGGGCAGATCCCGACACGCGTACTGTTCGATCGCCTGGACCCGACCGTCGTGGTGCGGTTCGAGCACGGCGGCACGATGCAGGACTTCATCGCGCTCATGCCCGCAATCACGCCTGATGGTACCGGGGTGCTCGATCTCCCGCGCATTCTTGGCCATGCCAAGAAGAACGGGGTCGAGCATTTCTATGTGGAGCAGGATCTCGCTGCCGATCCGCCAGCGCAGCTCGGCAGGAGCATCCGTAACCTGAAGGCGATGAATCTCGCGGTCTAGCGCTCTTACGTCCTCGCCCCGTTCACGGGCCCAGGAGCAGGCGGTCGATCCTGCGACTGACGTCGCGCAGGTACGCCTCGTCGCCCTGCTCCAGCTCGGCGATGGCGCTGCCGGTAAAGCCCGCGTCCGCGATGGCCTGCCGGACGGCGGGCCAGTCCACGTCGCCGTCACCCAGGTTCACCCAGGCGTAGCCGTCCTCTTTTCGCTTGAAATCCTTGAGGTGGACCTTGACGATGCGTTTGCCCAGCGTGCGAATCCAATCCTGGGGATACCCGTACAGCACGACATTCCCCACATCAAACCAGGCTTGTACCCAGGGGCTGTGCAACTCGTCGATGTATTGGACCATCTCGAGCGGGCTGAGCAGGAATTTGTTCCAGACCTCCTCGATGGCGATCACGACCTTGAGCTCCCCCGCCAGCGGCAGCAGTTTGCGAATCTGCGCCTGGGACCGCGTCCAGGCATCGTGATAGGAGGTTTGCGGATTCACAACGGCAGGGACGAGCAGCACGGCATCGGCGCCCCAGAGCTGGGCGTTACGAAGCGATGTGCGCATGCCGCTGAGGCTCTTCTCGATCACCGTGGGATCGCTGGAGGAGAGCGGATACTTCCAGTGATCCACATTCATGACGGAATCAATGCGCATGTCCGCCGCGTCGGCCGCCTGTTTCATTGCATCGGCTTTGCGCTCGTCGGGCTCCGTCAGCGCTTGCACAACTTGAAACCCGGCATCGCGGGCCAATGTGAAGCGATCGGCGTAACTCAGGTTCGCGGGCACCATGTCGAACACCAGCCCCTTTTTGATCGCGGGCTGCGCCCGCGGACGCAATCTCGCAAGCGGGCCGGCGGCGAAGCCTGAAACGCCCGCCGCCAAGGAGGACTTCACAAAGTCACGACGCGTTGTGCGCATACGCATACCTCAGCGCAGCCTGTCGAGATTGAGTCGTGCGTCCCAGACTTCCCCCGACTTCAGGAGCTCGTCCCAGGTGAAAATTGCCGCTGGTAATGCTCTCGAGGAATGCCTTTTTCTTTTCGGGGTCGGCGGATTCCAGATTCGACGTGAAGTTGCCCGTCACAGAGAACGCCGCCGGCTGACCCTGCGGCTGCGGCGAGAGGGGCGCCTGCCACGGCTCATCCCCCCAGATGCCGAGCGGACCGGCGTACGGCGAGAGCGCCGTGCCTTTGGTGCCGAAGAATCGCTCGCTCACGTCCCACCAGCCTTTGGCGAACTGCGTGGAGCTGAATGTGACGTCCACGTCGCCGGGATAGCGGAACAGGACGTGGTAATTGCCATAGCAATCGCCGTCATCGGCGGGCCGGCCTTGGCGTCCTCCCGTGGCGATGGCTTTCACCGGATGCGCCTTGAGGACCCAATTGCAGATGTCGATCACGTGAATATTCTGCTCCACGATGACGTCACCGGACAGCACGCGGTCGCGCACCCAATTCCGGAGCCGCCGCTCGCCGGCCGAGGCGTCGGGCCAAGCGGGGCGATCGATGTAACCGGTCAGATAGTAGGCTTCACCACAGATGATGTCGCCCAGCGCGCCGTCGTGGATGCGGCGCACCAGCTCGACAAAGGGAGGGCAGTCCCGGATCTGGAATCCCACGTCCAGACTCAGCTTGCCCTGGGCGCGCTTCCCGATGTCGATGACGCGTTTCGCGCCGGGGACATCAACGGCGACGGGCTTCTCCAGGTACACGTGCTTGCCCGCGGCAACAGCGGTTTCCAGGTGCTGCGGATGGAAGTAGGGGGGCGTCGCGATGACAATCGCGTCCACCTCCTTCGAGGCGGCGATTTGCTCGTACGCGCGCGGGCCGACAAAGAGCTGCCTCGCGTCCAGCGCCGCGTATCCTTTCGCCTGCTGAATCTGATCGAAGTGTGCGTGTGCGGCGTCGAGCTGGTCCTGAAACAAGTCGGCCAACGCGACGACACGAGCGCCGCCGGTGTCCACCAGATTGGACGCGTCTTCCGTGCCGCGTCCACCACAGCCGAGCAGGCCGACGCGGACGGCGGAATTCGCGTTCGTCCCCCGCACCAGTGCGGGCTTGACCCACATTGCCGCGGCGGCGGCAGCCGTAACACCCACGAACGTGCGCCGGTCGAGTGCGTCAGCATCGCGTGACATACGCCCTCCGAATTATCCGATGAGTCCTTCCAGGTATGCCTTCGCGGCTCGCACGTCGTCGATCTGCCGAGGGCCGGAAATCTCGCGCTCAATGGTGACCGCCCCCTGGTAGTTCAGCTGCTTCAAGCGGGCGATGATTCGGGGAAAATCCACCTTGCCCTGGCCGATGGGGACTTCTTTGCCCAACGCTCTCGGATTCGTCGGCCAGAGCCCGTCTTTGGCATGGATGCCCTGGATATAGGGCGCGAGGATCTCGATGGCGTCCACCGGGTTGGCTTTGCCGTAGAGGATGAGGTTGGCGAGATCGAAGTTGACGCCCTGATTGTCGAGACCGACGTCCTCGAGCGCGCGCACCAGCGTAACGGGTGTTTCCTGCCCGGTCTCGTAGCGGAATTGTTGACCGTTGCGCCGGCAGTACTCCACCACCTCGCGCATGGCCGCGACCGTCTCTTTGTAGACCGGGTCGTTGGGATTTTCCGGAATGAACCCGGCGTGACTTTGCACAGCGGGAATACCGCATGCTGTGGCAAAATCCGAGCCCTGCTTCATCCGCGCGATCCGCCCGGCGCGCGTCTCTCGCGGAACCACGCCGATCGTGAGCGGCCCTTCGTAAAAGTCCCACACCTCGCGACCCGGTCCACCTACCACCACGGAGGTCGCCTCGATGTGGTGCTGGGCCAGCGCCTGCAGCAGTCGCGGGCCCGCTCCCGGCGCGAAATCTTCAACGTACACCTGGCACGTGGGCAGGCCGAGATCATGCACCGTGGCAATGGCCGGCTCGGGGTCTTTTCCAATTCCGATGATCAGCCCAAGACGCAGCGGCCGCGGCGGCGGCGTGAACAACGGCGGACTGAGGCGGGCCGCTAGGACCCCCGCAGAAGCCTGAAGGAATTCGCGGCGATTGAAGTTGGTCGTCATGGCTGTTTTCCTCGGGCGCAGCGAGGCCTAAAATAACACGCCGAACGAGCCACCGCCGGAGAGCGCGATCTCGCTTGCTTGCCGTGCCCGCCTAGGGCGTTACGTTCCCGCCATGTCCAAGCAGCGCGAGCCCGTGCGTTTTCTGGTGTTCTCTGCGTCGCTCCGGGCTGGCTCCCTCAATACAACGCTCGCCAAGCTGGCCGCCAGCGTGATCGAGCAGCATGGCGGGTCGGTGGATCTTACTGGCATGAGCGCGTTGGACAGCCCCGCTTACAGTCAGGATGCACAAACGCGGGACGGCTTTCCACCCGGCGCCGCAGAGCTGCGTCGCCGGCTCGACGCGAACGACGGGTTCGTCATCGCCTCCCCGGAGTACAACGGCTCGATGCCCGGACTGCTGAAAAACCTGATCGATTGGGTGTCGCGATTCCGGCCGCAGCCGTTTAACGGCAAGCACGCGCTCCTGCTGTCCGCTTCGCCGTCCATGGCCGGCGGCAATCGCGGCCTGTGGGCGCTGCGCGTACCGCTCGAGCATCTGGGCTCGCGCGTCTACCCCGACATGTTTTCGCTCGCGCAGGCGCACCAGGCATTCGACCCGCAAGGCAAGATCGCGAATCCGCAGCTTGCCGACCGCCTCGACCAAACGATCGCCGGTTTCATGGATCTCGCCGAGGCGGCAAAGCATTACCCCTGCGCCAAGGCGGCCTGGATCGAGTTCCTCGGCGAGCGTCCCGACTCCCCGATCGATCGGGTCGACAGGCCTGCGCAATCGTAATACAAGACGGCGGGTGGGTCCCGAGGGACCGCGCCCGCCGTCGCTGTCGCCGACCGCAACCTTAGTGGGTGCTGTCCGGCTTGGTCTGCGCCTTCGTCTCCTGCTGCTTCGCCTTGGCAGCCTGGTCCGCGGCCTTGTCTGCGTCCCGCACGTCCTGATCGGCCGCCTTCTCGGCGGCCTTCGCTTCCTGGTCGCTCAGCCCCAGGCTGTGCAGCGTCTGCCCGATGCTCTTCCCGCTCGCGAGCCCCGCGAGGATCTTGTCGGTCGTGATCCCTTTGGCGCTGAGGTTCTGCCCGGGCATGTTGGCGGCGATGAACTGACCCCGAGTGAGCTTCGGGTTCGCCGCTTGCGCCTGCTCATACGCCGTCTGCAACGCCTCGGGCGTTGTGTTGAGCTTTGCCGCGATGCCGCGGAAGCTCTTCACATGCTCCGCCGACTCGGCGCCGCGCGTCTCCCCCATTGGCTTGTTGGCCGGGGAGGTGTTCCTCACGTGCGGCGTGCCCGCCGTCGCGTGTGTCGCATGCTGCGCGGCAGCACTCACCGTTGTGGCGAGCGCGAGCAGCGCCGCGAGTGGAAATGCCTTCGTCATTGTGTCCTCCTGTAACGTGCGGCGAAGGTGGTCGCCGCTCCCGAACTAAGACTGCGCGGAGCGGGACGAGGTCACGCGTCTTAGTGGGTTCTTAATGTGACCCGAGTCACCGAGGCGGAGTGTTAGTGTAGGAGTCGACCGATGCGTGTCCTCGTCCGATATGTCGCGTTGCTCGTCGCCGTCGCGTCGTCCGTGGCGGCGCAGTCCCGGATCGACGCCGGCGTCAGCGCCGGTGTGGTGAAGCTCACTGGCCAGCGCTCGGAGCAGGTGGTGAGTGGCGTCCTCGAGTACGAGCCCAGCTCCTGGCTAACCCTGTACGCCATTCCCGCGATTCTGCACGTGTCCGACAGCACGAGCAGGGCCACGGTTTCGAGCAGCGGGCTCGGGGACCTGCCGGTCGTCGCCGCCGTATCCCGTACGTTCGCGACGCCGTGGTCGCCGACCCTCGGCGCCGCGCTCGTGGCGGTGCTACCGACGGGCAACGCGTCCTGCGGGCTGGGGAATGGCCAAACGGCGGGTGGGATGGACCTGGGCGTCGGGATGTCGCCGGGACACGCGCACCTCTCGGTCGACGCGAGCCGCAGCATCTCGGGTGTCTCGGCTCAATCTTCCCTCAGCGCCCCCAAGGCCACCACGCTGCACGTGGAGGCGGGCTACGACGTCTCCCCCGCCATACGCTCGCCGGCCCGCTCATGCTCACGGTCGACGGGAGCCACGGCCTCACCAGCGCATCGCCCCAGTGGGTGCTCTCGGTAGGCGTCGGGACGGCGTTTGCCGGCACCTCACCGGTGACCCCGACGACCCCGCTACGGCGCATCAAGACCACGTTCAGCACCGGCACCACGGGCAAGATCGGTTGCCGCTAGGCCTACGCCTCGATCTTCGAGAACCGCCACGCGCCGGCGGCCACGAACAGGACGCCGACCCCCAGCAGCACGGCGATGTCCAACGCGACGCCGAAATGCGTCCTCCCGGTCAGCAGGCCGCGCACGCCGTCGACTCCATACGTCAGTGGATCGATTCGCGTGAGCGCCGCGAGGACCCGCGGGAGTCCCTCGAGCGGATAGATCGCCCCTGAGAGAAAGAAGGTCGGCATCACCAGGAAGTTCATCACCATCTGAAAGCCCTGCATCTCCTTGAGGCCCGACCCGATCGCGGTCGCCAGCGCCGAGAAGATCACGGCGATCAGCGCGATGACGAGAAACGCGAGCGGCACCGCGAGGACGCTCACGGGACGGAAGCCCGCGATGAGGGTCACGACGAAAATCAGCGTGCCCTGCAGCACCGCGACCGTCGCGCCGCCGAGCGTGCGCCCGATCATGATGGCCAGGCGCGGCACCGGCGCGACCAGGGTCTCCTTCAGGAATCCGAACTGGCGGTCCCACAGCATCGCGATCCCCGAGAACATGGCGGTGAACAGCGACCGCAGGTACTTCTTCACCTCGCGCAGCCAGAGGATGTAGACGACGCTCATGCGCCTATCGCCTCCACACCCGCGCGACCTGCCGCATCTGGTCCGCGGCGGTCGCGCTCTCCTCCCGAATCGTAGTGCCCGTGAGCGCCAGGAATGCCGCCTCGAGCGAATCGGTGCCGGTTTGTGCCTTGAGCTCGGTGGACGAGCCCGTGGCGACGAGGCGTCCATGGTCGATCACGGCGATGCGATCGGCCACGCGGTCGGCCTCGTCCATGTAGTGCGTGGTGAGGAACACGGTCACGCCCTCGGTCGCGCTGAGGCTCCGCACGTGGGTCCACATCTGATTGCGACTCTGCGGATCGAGGCCGAGCGTCGGCTCGTCCAGAAACAGCACCTTCGGCGTGTGCAACAGTCCGCGGGCGATCTCGAGGCGGCGCTTCATGCCGCCCGAGAACGTCTTCACCAGATCGTCCCGCCGCTCCCACAGCTCGAACATCCGCAGCAGGGCTTCGCTTCGCACCCGACGCGCCTGACGCGGCACGTGATACAGCACGCCGTGGATATCCATGTTCTCCCATGCCGTGAGCTCGCCGTCGAGGCTGGGATCCTGGAACACGACGCCGAACCGCCTCCGCACCTCCGTCTGGTGCATGGTGGGATCGAGTCCGTCGAGCTCGAGGGAGCCGCTCGTCGGATGGAGCAGGGTCGTCAGCATCTTGATGGTAGTGGTCTTGCCGGCGCCGTTCGGTCCGAGGAACGCGAAGATCTCTCCGGCGCGCACGTCGAAGGAGACGTCGTTCACCGCGAGGACGTTCCCGAACCGCTTGACGACGTGCTGGACGCGGATGATCGGATGATCGCTCAATCTAGAACACCACGGTCTGGATCGAGTGTGGCCGCGAGCTGACCTGCACTGACGCCGAGCCGACGGCGAGGTTGTAGTCCCCGCCCTTTGCCGTGGGATTCATGACGACCACGACCACTGTCCCGTCTTGGTTCACGAAGGCCGTCGCGAGTAGCATGCTGCGGCTGGGTGACGCCACAATTCTTCTGGCGCCGGGACGGACGAACTTCGAGAAATGGCCGATGTAGTAGTACGAATTGGTGTAGATGAGCTGGCCGGTCCGCGTGTCGGCATGGATCGGCGCAAAACAGAAGTTCCCAACGTGGTTGGGTCCGCCCCGTTCATCGAGCAGAATGTTCCAGTCCGTCCATCCCTCGGTCCCCGAATTGAAATCATTGATCATCGAGCGTCCGTACGCTTCCCCCAGGCTCCAGCGCCCATACGCGGTCGAGTCGAAGCTCGCCGGCGTGCCTTCGGTAAAGAGGATGTGCTTCGCGGGGTAGAGCCGCTTCACGAGCGCGACATTGCCATACATCTGCTGTCCACCCGACCAGTCCTCATACCAGTGAAAGCCGATCCCCCACGCGTACTTCGCGGCCGCGGGATCGTCGAAGATCGCCTGGGCCCGTTGGACGATGAGGTCGCGGTTGTGGTCCCAGACGATGATGTTGACATCACGGAGCCCCTGCTCG
>QHTP01000011.1 GCA_003220855.1 Gemmatimonadota bacterium | reverse complement strand
TCGTACGGTAGTGCTCCTGCAACGCCTTCCACGCCGGGCCCGCGGTGAGCGGCTGGGTCGGCGCCACCCTGTTGACGGTCACGGTCTGCCCGCGGCGGCGCGGTTCCGTTGCGCCAGCATGGCGCGCTTCGCCGCCAGGCAATCGAGGAGATCCTTCCAGGACCGGTCGAACGACGCGGTACCCTCGCGCTGCAGTTGAGCCGCGAGCGCCGTAGAGTCCACGCCGATCCGCGTGAAATCGGCGAGCACCGCGTCGGCATCGCCGCCATCGCGGGGCAGCACGCCCTCCACCCGGCCGTGATCGGCGAAGGCCGCGAGCGTCTTCTCGGGCATCGTATTGACGGTGTCCGGAGCCGCCAGCGCCTCGACGTAGAGCGTGTCTGACGCATCGGGATCCTTGGTCCCGGTGCTGGCCCAGAGCAGGCGCTGCGGCCTGGCCCCGGCCGCCGCGAGCGTGCGCCAGCGCGGCGACGCCAGCAGGTCACGGTACGCCCGGTAGGTACGCCGGGCGATCGCGATGCCGAGGCGATTGCGGAGCGCTGACGGCACGGTGTCGTGCACCGC